>JARRPY010000020.1:0-15794 GCA_037382425.1 Deltaproteobacteria bacterium | reverse complement strand
ATTGGAAGTCCTTCCATACCGATGTTTTGAAGGATACGTTATATTCGGCCATCTTTCTTAAGCCTTTTGACCATTTCTTCATAGCTGATCAGCGGTTCGTCAGCGCGCTTATCAAAGGCAGCCAAATCCTCGGCATCCTCGGCCATCGATTCCCTTATTGCCTCATTGATAAGATCAGACATAGAGCGGGACGTCTCAAGAGATTTGAGTCTTAAGGCTTTGTGTAGCGTTGAATCAAGATAGACGGTTGATCGTTTTGTCGAAGCGGTCATCACATCACCTCCATATAGATAATGGAGACATTTTAATGTCATGACGTTAGAATCTCAATGTTTGAAGTGAACGCACGATCATCCGACACTCCTAAAAAGACCCTCGGACCACCAGATTCGCCGAAATGCTCATTATTCATAATGAGTCCACATGCGAATAACCTTAACCGTCTTAATATCATCTAAGATTTGGTAAACAAGTCGATACTGAATATTACTCCTTCTGGAACACGCGCCGGATAGATCACCAACCAATCTCTCAAAGGGGGGTGGTGTACGATAGGGGTCTTCTTTAAGAATGGCGAGGAGTCGTTCGGCTTGTGGCTTTAAGCCGGAACGGGAGAGTTTTTTTGCATCTTTTTCGGCCTGTTTTGTATAGACCAGGCGCCAACTCACCAGTCAAGCTCCTTCTCACACGCTTCAACAGGGGTCTTTAATCCTTCCCGAATGGACTCTCTCATTTCGGGTATGGACGTCAGGTATAATGTTTCCTGGATGGCTCTCCAGTCCTCTTCGGAGACGAGAACAGCCGAGTTCCTTTTCCCCACAATTTGGACAGGATCATGGGACTCGGCCACATCGTCAACAAGGGTATAGAGCCGCTTTCTTGCTTCGGTTGCTGTAAGAGTAGACATTTTTTCCCTCCATATTAAACGTACGCTATATCGTACGCCTATCGATGGGATATGTCAAGCTATTTATCGACGCTCAATCGTTATGCGCCAACCAGTGATTGATAGGCCCTCGCATTGCGAGCCCTGATATCTTTCCAGGGTGAGCGGTCGAGGCGCTTACGCCATGCCCGAAGTGATGAACCTGAGAGTGACGCCCATCAGGCCCCACAGGAATATGACCTTGGGTGGATGGAATCATGCCCATTCCTGTGAGGCCCAATTGAGGCGCAAGGAAAGATAGGAAAATGTGAAGGTATTTTTGCGCGCGCCCTAAGGGGATCTTGTTCTAACCCGATTTTCCTCGTTGGTATTGCTCCGGCCAGGGCACGTCAACCCGCAGGCTTCTGGCGGCATCGAGGGGCCAGTAGGGGTGGCGCAGCATTTCCCGGGCCAGGAAGACCACGTCCGCCTGGCCCGTGGCCGTAATCTGTTCCGCCTGGACGGGAGACGTGATAACGCCGACCGCACCCGTGGCAATGCCGACTTCCTTTCTGATGGATGCGGCGAAGGGCACCTGAAAACCGCAGGAAATGCGCACGAAAAGGGGAAGATGCGCCGGCCAGACGGCCCGCACCGCACGGGCCACGCTCAAAGGGAATTTCATCCGATTCTCCAAAGATCCGCCGAATTCATCTTCCCTGTGATTGGATATGGGGGACAAAAATTCATGGAGCAGGTATCCGTGGGCCATGTGAAGCTCCAGAACGTCAAACCCGGCATTGCGGCTTCTCTTTGCCGCTTCCACGAATCGGGATGCCAGCATTTCCATCTGCTCCCTCTCCAATGCATGGGGTACGCGGGAGTCGGGGGCAAAGGGTAGGGCGCTCGGCGCCAAGGGGTCCCATCCGCCCTCGCTGTCGCTTAACGGCCGGTCGCCTCTCCAGGGAACGTCGGTGGAGGCCTTGCGGCCGGCATGGGCGAGTTGAAGCCCGGGTACACACCCCTGATCTTTCATAAACGTCGTAATTCTTTTAAACGCTTCCCCGTGTTCATCAGACCACATCCCGCTGTCCCAGGGTGAGATCCGCCCCTCCGGGGATACGGCCGTGGCCTCCACCATCACCAGGGCCGCGCCCCCGACGGCCCGGCTTCCCAGATGGACCAGATGCCAGTCTCCGGGAAGCCCGTCATGGCTGGAATACTGGCACATGGGGGAAACAAAGATGCGGTTTTTGAATGTGACATCCCTCAGTTTGATGGGGGAAAAAAGTGTTTTCATTCCTTCTCGCTCCAAAAGACCCGAGCGCCGCAGGCAGCCAACGAGCCCCCCTCTGCTTACCGGTACCACAAAATATAGGGCGCTTCCAGGGGGACCACCGCTCCATCCAGAAACGGCATGATCCGTGGGGTATCATCGTCCGCCGAACGCTCTGCGGGAATGCTCAACTCGTACAAATAAGCGTTTTGTGTTTCGGCCTGCCGACGGCCGCAGGCCATGGCATATATTTCCGGTCCGTCCCCGCTCGGGTCATCCGCATAGATCTGAACGGCCACGTCGCCGGGTTCGAGTCCGTCCAAATATACGGGCAGTGAAAAATGATAGCGGTCGTTCCGCCTTTCCACGGCCCAAGGACCGAAGCGCAACCGGTGCCAGTTTTTTTCAATGGATTCTTGCCATGTGCACATTTTAACCGCCATATGGGCCTTGTCCGCCATGCGTTCCCGATAATTTTGAGCCGCCGGCAGATAGAACCGGTCCACATATTCCCGCACCATGCGGTTGCTGCTGAAACGGGGCGTCAGTTCAGCCATGCTCTTCCGCATTCGCGCCACCCAGGCCCTTGGAATACCGGTCTCATCCCGGTCGTAGAAGCACGGAATCACCTCTTCCTCAAGCAGCCGGTAGAGTTGCTCGGCCTCATGGGCGTCCCATGCGGGGTCTTCGCCGTGCTCCCGTCCGTCTCCCAGGGCCCAACCCGCTTCAGGACAATAGGCTTCCGCCCACCATCCGTCCAGTTCGGAAAGGTTGAGGCCGCCGTTCACCAGGACTTTCATACCGCTGGTGCCGCAGGCCTCCCACGGCCGTCTCGGCGTATTGAGCCATAAATCCACGCCCTGGACCAGTTGTTCCGCCAGGACCATGTCGTAGTCCACCAGGAAGATCAACCGGTGGGACACGCCGTGACGGCGAATGAACCGGGAATACGCGTTTATGAGGGATTTGCCTTCCCGGTCCAAGGGGTGGGCCTTGCCTGCGACGATAAACTGGACGGGGCGATCCCGGTTATTCAGCAATCTGACCAGCCTCTCCGGGTCACGGAGGAGGAGGTCGGGGCGCTTGTAGGCGGCAAAACGACGCGCAAAACCGATGGTGATGACATCCGGCTCCAGAAGCTGTTCGGGCTTTTGCCACGTCTCGTCGGTGGGGGTCGCGGATGTCAACCGACGCGCCAGTCGCCGGCGAACGTCCTCGATCAGTTTCCGGCGGCCTTTGGCACGAAATTCCCACAGGGTCTCGTCGGACACCCGTTTAAGATCATCTTCGATGGTATCCAGATCGCCGAGCCATCTTTCTTTGCCGCAGGCCGCGCTCCAAAGCGCATCCGCCTCCGCGGAATCCCATGAGGGGGCGTGAATGCCGTTGGTGACGTGTCGCACCGGCACTTGTGCTCGCGGCCAACGCGGGAAAAGGGACTGAAAGATACGGCGGCTCACCTCTCCGTGCAGCCGGCTGACGCCGTTGACCGCGTTGGACCCGCGAATGGCGAGATAGGCCATGTTCAAAGGCTCCTTGGGATCGCTCGGATCCCGGCGTCCAAGGGCGAGCAGGCCCTCCATGCCCAGACCCAGTTCATCGGCGTAGCGACCGAGGTAGGCGGTTGCCAATGGGGGGGTGAACCGGTCAAAACCCGCGGGCACGGGGGTGTGGGTGGTAAAGACGTTACCCGCCCGTACCGCCGCAAAGGCCACGGGGAAGGATTCGCCCGTTTCCGCCATCACCGCCTTGACCCTTTCAAGAATGGCCAGCGCGGCATGGCCTTCGTTGAGGTGACAGACATCCACCCCGATGCCCAGGGTGTGCAGCAGGCGCCAACCGCCGATGCCCAGGGCCATTTCCTGCTGAAGTCGCATTTCAGGACCGCCGCCGTAGAGTTCGCTGGTGATGGCCTGATCAGCCGGCCGGTTCATCGGATCATTGCTGTCCAGCAGGTACAGTTTCAACCGTCCGACCTTTGCCTCCCACGCCCGCAACCGAAGAACGCGGCCCGGCAACGCCACTTCTATGCGGAGCCATTCGCCCTCGCGGTCCCGAACCGGAAGGATGGGAAGCTGGCTGGGGTCGTTGTAAGGATAGAATTCGATCTGGCCGCCATTCGCGTCCAGGGCCTGGCGAAAATACCCCTGCTGATAGAGAAGACCCACCCCCACAAGAGGAACGCCCAAATCGCTTGACGTTTTCAAATGATCTCCGGCCAGTATCCCCAGCCCCCCTGAATAGATGGGCAGGGCCTCACTCAATCCGAATTCCATGCTGAAATAAGCGACGGACAAAGGCGCATGGTCATGGGCCTGCCGGAACCAGACCGTTTTCGCGGCCAAGCTCTCCCGGTGGGCCTTCACATGGGTCTCCACTGAATTTCGGAAAGCGCCGTCTTGTGCCAAATTTTCCAGTCGGGAGGTGGAGACGGTTTGCAGGATCAGCCAGGGATTGCGGGTGATGGTCCACGTTTCCGGATCGATGCGCTCCCACAGTGCATCGGCGCTGTGGCTCCAGGACCATCGCAAATCCGTGGCCAGTTCGGCCAGACCCTCGAGCCGCTCGGGGATGGGCGGTAAAAAAAGATAGGGAGAAACGGCCATGGGGCTTTACCTTACTGTTGCTTGTTCACGGATTTTAGGTAGGCGACCAGGTCGTCCATCTGGGATGATTGGGGATCGATGGGGTTTCCTTTCAGCGCCTTTTCGATGCAGGCGTTGATGATTTTTCTCACGCCTTTGTCATCCGCTCCCTTTGCGGCGTTTTTGCCATCCGGGTGGCAGCTGTTGCAGGAAATGCCTGCTTTGCCGCCGGCGAACCGGGGATCGTTAAAGAGGGCCTTGCCCTTTTCAGCATTTCCCTCTCCGTAGGCGATTGCAAAGAAAAGCGGCACCGCCAAAAAAGGGAGCATGGTCGTCAAGGTTCTTTTCATTTTTTTATCCTCCTTGCAGCGGCTCTATTTTGCGCTCGTCGTGTCTTCACCCCTCCCCTCGCCTTTTTTCATTTTGAGGGCCTCACTCATTTTATCAAGGGTCTTTGCCGTTTCCTCCCGCAACTTGTCCAATTTGGCCCCGCTCTCCGCCTTCATGTTTTTCATCGTCTCCTGAAGGTGAGTGATTTGAGCGTCCAAGCCTTTATCGTTTGTGGATGAGGTGTAGGCCATAATGGAGAGTATAAGGGCCACAATGGCGATGATTAACGCCAGGGTCGCGCGGAATCCGCCTTTCACGATCTTTGTTGGCTCTGCCATGATACGCCACTCCTTTCCGGGATATTTATCCCCCCACATTTTGCATTTGACGCGATCTTAAAAGAAGCGTTGGCTGCGTACCATGGGGTCAATACGGTATTTTGACTCGTAATCTACATTATACCGCAACGGCGATACAATACACCACAAAAAGCAAAGAAGGAGATCAATATTTTGCGCCATGAGCTGCCGTCTCCTGCGATGATCCGGGGAAGGGAAGGGGAAAGCGGGGGGGCGTGATAAACGGCTGTGCGCAAAATGGGATTCTCCCCGGTTCCGGCAGGGAAACATGAAGCGGGACATCGCGGAGATCGTCCATAACGGACTTACACCGGATCAATGGCGCACAGTGGATTTGTTCACGATTTGGGGTCTATTTACAAGTCTCAGGGAGATGAAGTGAGTTGGGTTACCAAGAAATATAAAGGCAGAGCCCAGATCAGGCTCTGCCTTTTAAGAATAAAGTTGAATAATGGAAAGAGGTTTGGTCTGAAAGTTTATTAGCCAACGGGTTAATTATTGTATGGGCTTCCGGAAATGCCGTTATTTCCTTACGTGCAATCTCTTTATTTTATGTTCTCGAAGATTGGCGCAAAAAAAGATGCACGCACACTCCAGAAGCCTTTGAATAAGTGCCGTCGCAACTTTCTTTTTTTAAGTATAACCTTTGGAGGCCGTGGGCCATCTCGTGGTTTATGTCTGTGTGTTAAAGTCGCTTGTGGCACTTAATCGTGCTGCTTCTTTAATTGCAATATAAGTACGATATCGGCTGAGTCAATAGCGCGTCTTTATTAAAATCCACCGCGAGAATCCTCCAAAAACACTACTGTCATGGCATATATCAAGTGTCAGATCTAAAAGAAAGTGACGCGCTATGCACGTCATTCCGCCGAACCGTGGTCGCGCCGTAGCGGCGCTATAACGCGTCGCGAAGGCGGAGGCGGGAATCCGGTTTTTTCGACAACTTCCGGATGCCGGATCCGTCATCCCGGACGAGATCCGGGACCGGCATGTCGTTTGGGGGAGCTTTTACGAACGGATCAAGATTTGATTTAGTGATTCCAGGGGGTTAGTGGCGGAGAGGGTGGGATTCGAACCCACGTGCCCCGCTATTCACGGGACAAATCGATTTCGAGTCGACCCCGTTACGGCCACTTCGGTACCTCTCCGCAGTAAGATCTTCAACATTTGATACATTCGTAAAAAGGCAAAACCTCATGCCCCGGTACGATCTTCCGGACCTACGGGGTGAACAAAGTCGCAAAGGTAAGTAATCAAAATTAAAATAGCTTTTTTCTCTGCGTCCCTGCGTCTCAGCGCGAATGCGTACTTTTTACGAGACCCTCAAAATTGACCCATTTTTGAAGGTCTTAGGAATTTTGATTTCGACGTTGTCTACGGGCCTTGAAAAAATCCTGTATCAGGCGCCCGCATTGGTCCGCCATGATGCCGCCGGTGACCTTCATCCGGTGATTGAGGCGCTCGTCCCGGGCCATGTCGTAGAGTGACCCGGCGGCGCCGGCCTTGGGATCTGGGACCCCAAAGACCAAATGGGCGATCCGGGCCTGTATGGCCGCGCCCATGCACATGATGCAGGGCTCTATGGTGACCGCCAGCACGCATCCGGGCAGCCGGTAATTGCCACGAGTCTTTGCGGCCGCTCTTAAGGCCTGAATCTCGGCATGGGCCGTGGGGTCATGGAGCGCGATGGGCTGGTTTCGGCCTTTGCCTAAAACCCTGCCTGTTTCGTCGGCCACCACGGCGCCCACAGGGACTTCGCCTGCTTCATCGGCCGCTCGGGCCTGTAGAAGCGCTTCGTGCATTAATTGATAAAGATCGAATTGCATATTACATCATTTTCTCCCATCACGTCAACCGCGTTGGCCGTGTTTCTACCTCATTTCCCTTTTCTCTGCTGCGGTCATGAGCGGGGCGCCCTGGTGATCTCTTCTGAGGTGAAAATTGATCCACGAACAGGTGCGATAAAGGGCCCAGTTTCTCGGCGGCACAAATTGGCCTTCCAGCCGTTCGGGCTGATGAACCGCCGCCCATCTGCGGTAGGCCCTGACCCATACGCATCGTTTATCCGGATGGACCTCGCACATGCCCTTGAGGCTCCCGCCGCAGGGACCGTTGCGGGTGTGCTTGGGGCATTGGGATTCAGGGCAGAAAAAGGCCAGATGCTGGATGGCGCAATCGCCGCACTCCTGACAGGAGAACAGGGGCTTCTTGACCATGTTTTCGGCTGTCTTGACCAGAAGGAGGCGAAAGGGCCTTTTCTCGGCCCTCCTGCATATCCCTTCGAATAGTGCGGCGAAAGGGGCATCGTGACGGAAAAAAAGGCGGTGCAGAAAGCGGCAGCTCTGAAAGAGGCTTTTCTCGGCCAGGGAAATATCGCTGGACGGCGTGTTTAGGGTACCACTGCATAATCCGCTGTTATTATCCCGTTGATAACGGTAAAAGCCCTTTTTTTGGGGAAAATCAAATTGCGGAATGAACTCCCGCCATTTGTCCTCAATTTGAGGCATCCGATCCAGGATGCGGGCAAGGGGCTCGAAATGCTGGTGAAGGCCGCCGAAATGAACGCCCTTGTATCCCAGGCCCTTGAGCACGACGGCCAGTCTGGCCGTGCGTTCGATGCCCGCTTCCCGGGCCTGGGCCCGGTCCTGCCACTCTCTTTGTATCCTGTGAAGCAGGTCGCGGGATACCACGGCCCCGGGGATCTTCCCGGCCGCCATGACCTTTGCAGCACCCGGCTTCAGGAGATAGACCGAGCCCAGGGTGGGGAGTTTCATGTCCCAGTCCCGCTGGATGCACAACAGTTCATGAAATTTCCGCGCATCGTATCCCACCTGGGTGATGGCGAATCGTGCGCCCGCCAGCACCTTTTTTCTCAGTTTCATGTATTGGCACAGGGTTTCCGCCTGGGTCTGCTTGAAGGGGGATACGGCACACCCCACAAAGAAGTGCTCCCGGTTATCGAGGGCAAGGGTGCCCTCGTCCATCATCCGGAGCATGTTGATGAGAGAGACCGAGTCCAGGTCAAACACGGGGGCGCCCTGTCCGCCGAATCCGTCGCCGGAGAAATCCCCGGTGAGGGCCAGGATGTTGTTGATGCCGAGATGGCCCAGCTGGAGGGCACGGCTTTCCATGCCCACGCGATTCTGGTCCCGGCAGGCGAAGTGGACCATGACATCCACGCCCATCTTGACGATGTCCCTGCCCAGGACATCGGGACTGAGGGAAGGGTGACCCCCCGGATTATCGGTGATGGTCACGGCCGAGACCCGTCCGTCTGTGAGGGCCTTATCCGCAAGCCGCATCAGCATATCCACGGAGCGGCCCCTGGATTGCTCTCCGGGCACCAGTTCCAGGGTCACCACGAAGCGATCAGGATCCTCCATATCCGCTTTGAGATCGCGTCCCATCCAGTACATTCCACTTAAAGCTTTTGATAGAGCGCCAGAATGCCTTCCATGGGGCTGAGTCCGTCTAAGTGGCGGAATCCGTCGTAGTGAGGCAAAATCTTCTGAAGCCCGTAGACCATGAACACGGCCCCTTTCCTGGCCTTTTCGTTCAACAGCGCTGCAAATTCATGGTGCATAATGAGGTAGGTATAAAAGAGATCGAACCGGTCAATAGCCAGGCCCGTCTGTTTAAAAATATCCTGATGTATCCTCTCATCCGTGGAATCGCCGCAAAAAAGAGAGATGTTGTCGGGTGGCGTCGGCAACCCTGAATCGCCGAGGCGCCTTCTTAAAATGGGCAGCGTATCGTCGTATTCGTCGAGGGTCCATTCATCGATCTCGATGCCCACGGAGCGCCGGACCAGAAAGCTAAACAAGAGGTTCACCCGGCCGTCCCCGCATCCCAGGTCCAGGAACGTGGTGACGCCCGGTTCGAGGAGGCCTTCGGAAACCAGTCGATCCACACAGGCCAGCAGCGTCGCCATGTCGCTGGAGCGCCTGAAACCCAGGGGCCCCACATCCCCCACCTTGCGGGCGTCGTAGAAGGCGGCCACCTCGGCCAGGCTCTTTTTCAATCGACGGTCCATTCCCTCAACAGCCGTTTGATGGTTTCGTTGAGCAGGAAAAGGGCGTGGATCTCTTCCCCTTCTTTTTCTCTGAGCGGATGCATGCTTGAGGGGGGGAGGGCGTCGGTGATCTTCTTGCAGACATAATTGATGCAGATGACGTGACGGGCCAGGAGGCGGCACCCGTTTTCACCCAGGAAAAAGCAGCTCTTCTCGAACCGTCTTCGGGAGGGGAGGTCCACCCCGAGGAGGCAATTGATCAACAGGAGCCATCCGTCGTAGCGGTCCTCCAGGCCCGCACCGCAACACGATCCGCCCTCATCGGCTTCGCAGGTTCGGCACATGTCCCGCACGCCCGAACGCGTCATTTCGGCTGCGCAAGCCTTTGATGCGGCTCTGAGCGCGTTCAATTGAGCAGATACGCGCCGGTCTTCTAGGAGCCGCTCGCCGAACCGCTCGCGGCATGCCTGTGCCCAGGCGATTTTTTCCCGTATGGGGCTCGAAAGCGATACGGTTTCCCGCATCAGCTCCCTTTCTTCTTGGTTGACTTGGACTTCTTGGTCGTCCCTTTCTTGTTATTGTCGTTACCGAAATTTTTGAGGCCCTCGGCCAGTTTTTTCAGTTTCTGATCGACCCGGGCGTTGATGCTATCCTTGGTGTACGTGCCGTCCGCCTTTCGATTTCCCGCTTTCTCCCCGGTCAGGATTTCGATGCCCTCGTCGATGGTCTTCACCGGATAAATATGGAAGTTCCCTTTTTCGACGGCTTCCACCACGTCGGGCCTGAGCATCAGGTCCTTGATGTTGCTGTGAGGGATCATCACGCCCTGATCGTTTTTCGGCCCCATGAAGCGGCAGCAGTCAAAGAACCCTTCGATCTTTTGGTTCACCCCGCCGATGGCCTGGACTTCGCCGTTTTGGTTCACCGATCCGGTCACCGCGATGTTCTGTTTCAGGGGCACGCCCGAAAGGCTGGACAAAAGCGCGTAGATCTCCGTGGAAGAGGCGCTGTCCCCGTCCACGCCGCCGTAGGATTGCTCAAAGGCGATGCTGGCGCTCACGGTGAGGGGTTTGTTCTGTGCGTATTTCGTTCTCAAATACCCCCCGAGGATCAAGACGCCCTTATTGTGGGTGTTGCCGGAGAGATCCGCTTCCCGCTCGATATTGATAATCCCTTCGCGGCCCATGGAGGTGGATGCCGTGATACGGGAGGGTTTCCCAAACATATAGTCCCCCATGTCATACACGGCCAGGCCGTTGACCTGACCCACTTTCGCCCCTTCGGTGTCGATCAACAGGGTGCCGCGGTCGATCATTTCCTGGAGTTGCTCTTCCACCCGGTTGGATCGGTAGATGTGGGCCTTGATGGCCGCATCCACATGGGCGGCTTTCACACGCTTGGCCTTTTCGGTTCCGGCAAAATAGTCGGCTTCCCGGATGAGATCCGTGATCTCCAGGAAACTGGTGGAAATTTTCTCCTGCCTTCCGGTCATCCGTACGGCCTGCTCCACGAGCGCGGCCATGGCGGTCCGATCAAAGGGTTTGAGCCCCTCTTCGTCGGTCTTCAGCTTGACGAATCGCGCCACCTGCTCGATGGAGGCGTCGGTCTTGTCCATGGACACGCCGAAATCCGCTCGAACCTTGAAAATTTTTTTGAAGTCCTCATCCAGATGGAGCAGCAGGTGATAGAGGTACGCGTCTGAAATGGCCACCACCTTGACCGACAAATCAATGGGTTCGGGTTTCAACCCGCTGGTGGTGAACAGATAAAAGGGATCGTAGGTCTGGATCTCGAGCTGTTCGCTCTTGAGCGCTCGTTTCAGGGCCTGCCAGACGCCGGGTTCCACAATGGCGTCCATGAGGTTGAATACGAGATACCCGCCGTTGGCCTTCAAAAGAGACCCGGCCTTGATCTTGCTGAAATCGGTCCGCCACACGCCGCTTCTGTCCACAATCCGCTCGATGCTTCCGAACAGATTCCGATAGGTGGGGTATCGCTCGACGATGACCGGTGGGCCCTTTTCCCCGGAATTGTCCACCAGAAGATTCACCTGATAGGGCTGAAATCGATCGCCCTCGGGCACGGCCAGCGATAGGCCGGGGATCTGCTGCTGCTGTTGAGGCATGAAGATCTGGAGATTTTCGCTCATCTCCTCCAGCATGGCATCGATATATCCCCGGATGGCCTTTTGCTTGTATTTATTGAAGAGCTTCTTGGCCGCCTCGTTGGCGGTTTTGGTAAAGGAGACGCGATCCATTTCCTCCATTTTTTCCTGGATATCCCGCTGAAGATCCCTCAGTTCGAGGAAGATCTGATCGACCTGTTCCCTGAGTTTGGCGTATTTCTCCTTCATCTCCTCGAATTCTTCTTTTGGAAACCGCCCCTTTTCCACCATGGCTTCCACCTGATCGATGGGCGTGGGGTTGCCGTCCACCAGGGGCATCACCTCGGGCCGCTTGATCTGTCCCACCTGAACATCCACCAAGGCAAAGCCTTCCTTCTTTACCTCTTCATCCAGGCTCTTGAAAAACCCCTTGCCCTTGGCTTCATAGGCCTCCATGATTTCTTTCTTGGTGTTGATGTACTCCTGAGACTCGAAGAGCTGGGGGATTTGCTTTTTCAAAGTTTCCACAAAATTGTGGAGGTCTTTTTTAAACTTTTGGCCCTCGCCTCCGGGGAGGGTGAGGAGGATGGGGGCTTCGGGATTATTGAAATTGTTCACATAGCAGAGATCATCGGGCACCTGTTTGCGGTCCCTCATTTCTTCCAGGAGGCGCTCGGTCGTGGACAACCGGCCGGTCCCCGCCTCGCCGGTCACAAAGACGTTGTAGCCTCTCTTATTGATCCCCATGCCGAATTTGAACGCCTCCACCCCCCTTTCCTGACCGATAATTTCCTTCAGGGGTTTGAGGTCGTCGGTGGTCTCAAAGGGGAGGGTGGCCGGGTCCAGGGTCCACCTCAGATCCTTGACCGGCACTTCAGGGGGTGTCTTCTTTTTTGGCATCGATCATCTCCTTGTCTGGAACGTTATGTGATATCAATGGCGATCTGACGGATGGTCTCGGGTCTCTTTTTGGGCGCGACGATGGTCAGAACGCCGTTTTTGTAGGTGGCTTTGATTTCATCCAGCTCCACCCGAAAGGGAAGGGCAATACGCCGGGTGAAGGTGGTGTGCTTTTTCTCGATCATTTGATACGGTCCGTCCTGCGCTTCTCTCTTTTCCTTGAGCCCTCCCCGGATGGTGAGGGCATCCCGGGCCACGGAAATACTGAGACTTTCTTTGTCAATGTCTTCCATCACGGCCCGGACGATGAAGGTGTCGTTGGCAATAACGGTTTTGATGTCGATGGCATCGGAGAGTTTTCCCAAAAGCGGTCCGATGCCCATATCGGAACGATAGCGTTCAAAGAGGCGATCCATATCCCGCTTGAACTTGCCCAGCTCTTTATTTTTCCACAGAATCAGTTGCGACATGACTCGACCTCCTCATTCTCTGTACCCCTCGGGGACAGGGGTGTCGTCCACGTAGACCTGTCCGGTCTCATCGAGGGCCACTCGTCCCCTGGCGATTAATTCAACGGTTTTCGGGAATATCCGCCAGTCTCCCACCGACTTCAATCTCTCCTGGTGTTCGTCCACCACCGATTCAAACCGCGTGTCATCCTGCATCAGCCGATCCAGAGGCTCCGGGAGTTCCACTTTAAGCGGTGCAGAGACCATCAGGAGAGGCCCCGTGTCCACCCCTTCGTCGGTCCAGAGCGTGGAGGCCCTCAGCGTGGTTTCCCCGGCCGCAATGGCGTCTCTGACCGCGTGGTCTCCCACGAACCGCCGCTTTCCTTCCTCGTCGTGGATGGACAGGTCCGCCGGATGCACATTGACGCAGCGGTTGAGGGTAATGTAACTCATATATCCCCCCAGGGCAATGACATCCACTTCGAAGGCCGCCACCAAGGTGGCCGCCACCCGGTCGTATGCTTTCCTGGCCGCCAGTCCTTCGGCCGTCTTCACCGTGCGCTTCAGGCCCCTTTTTTCATGAAACGCCCGGATGTCGTGGCTGAAATAGGGGAGGCCATGATCCAAAGCGATCCGCTCGCCGGCGGATTTTCCGTCCGAGCGATCGCTGAAGATGAAGACCGTCTCAAACGGACCTGTTTTCTCTTGCCGCCGGAGGTTTGCTTCGTGTTCGAGGAGCCGCATGATGTTGGTCCCCGACCCGGACATGAAGGCGGCCACGCGCATGGCCCGGCCCGCCTTTTGAGGATCAAAAATCGGTGTGACAGCCATTAGCTGTCCTCCATCAATACGTCCACGGGTTTGAGGCCGTAGGGGGTTCCCTGTTTGATGGCGGAAAGGACACTCCCCCCGCCGGTAAAGTAGTAGGACTGCGGATCATCGAGTCCGGCCATGTAGGGGCCGGGACAAAGTTCTTTGAAAACCTGGAGCGTGTCTCCCCCGGCAAGGAGCTTCATGGCCTCGGTATTGGCGGCCACGGCCTCGTAGAGGGCCCGGGAGCCTTCAGGGTATTGGGGCATCATGCCCATGACGGCGTTGACAAACAGGGTCTTGGCCGATCCGATGCCGTCTCGTACCCGGGAGGTTTCCAAGGAACGCGGGTCCACATCGAGGAGGTAGTGGACCGATTCTCTTTTGGTGAGGTCGTCCACCTGAAGGGGGCGGTATGCGCCGTCCTCCCTGCGATCCGGATGATCTGATTCCACCACCAAAGGCATCTCCAAGATCTTTTGGTGGGCCCGGTCCATATCCACCAGTTCCTGTGCCAGCTCTTTATCCGAATCAGGCACCCCTTTGATGGGCACGTTATATTTGGCGGACAGGAAGGTGTTATACATGAGCCCGCCCAGGATGAGGTGGTCCACTTTTTCGTGAAGCGCCTTTAGGGGGCCGATCTTTGTGTCGTATTTGGCCCCGGCCACCACGGCCACAAAGGGTTTTTCAGGTTCGAGTACGCGGTGAAGGTTTAAAAGTTCCTTTTGGAGCAGCCATCCTGCATAGGCGGGGAGCCGGGTGGCCACGTCATAGGTGGATGCGTGGGCCCGCCACGACCCGAAGGCGTCGTTGACATACAGGTCCCCCAAGGCGGCGAGGGATTGGGCGAAGGCATCACGCTCGGGACCCTCGGCCTCCTCGCCTGCGAACCAGCGGATGTTGGGAAGATAAATGATATCAATTTTTCCGCCCCGCAGGTCATCGAGGGCTGAATCCATGACGCCGTCCACCTGTACGATGCCCTTTTCGGGATCGACGGGAAATGTCTGCGAATGAATGTTTACCGGGAGCTTCTTTTTGAGGTATTCCACAATGGAGTCCACCGATTCGGCGTCCCTGCACGTAATCTTGCCGGTCTTCTTGTCTTTGGGCCGCCCCACGTGGGTCATGAGGACCGGACGCCCTCCCCGGGCCGCGATATCGTACAGTGTGGGTATGGTGGCATCTATGCGGTAGGGATCGGTAATCTTTCCCTTTTTCACCACATTGTGATCCACGCGCAAGAGGACGATCTTTCCGTCGAGGGCCGCGTCCTGAATCACACGGAGTCGAGGATCGAGGTTTCCTTTTTCCATTTGCATCCTCCGGGTTATGATTTATAAGTTGGACGTATGATGGATGTTTTTTTCTGGGAAAATAGTGGCGAAACACGTAAGAAAAGTCAACCCGATATTCCATCTATTGGTCTGAGGCAAAACCAGCCACATCGAAGATGAAAAGTGCGCTAAACCGTCTCAAATGACAGGAGGAAAAGTGTGATCGTACGAAATATCTCGGACGAAGCGGTCATGGATACCACCTATCTGGCCCACGGGGGTGCCATCGCTCAGATGATCCTGGACAGCCGTACGCTCCAAGAGATCGGTTTTCTGGCCATTGCCAAACTGGCCCCGGGAAAAGAAATCGAGGCCCATATCGATCCCATGGAGGAGATCTATTTCGTCCTAAACGGCAGCGGGGAGATGCGGGTGGATCAAGACAAAAGAAACGTGGGCCCCGGCGATGCGGTCTGGATCCCCACCGGGGCCAGTCACGCCCTCATGAATACCGGCGGCGATGACTGCATTGTCCTGGTGGTGGCCGCCCCGGTAAGATAGCTTCCGTCCATCATCTGAAGCGGAAACGCTTTGGTGTGCAAATACCATTCGTGCACGGGCATGAGATAGGAAACATAAATGAAGGTGCTCATGATCAGAGGCGGGGCCCTGGGGGACACCCTCATGCTCCTGCCGGCTTTGTCGGTGCTTCCGCCGGATATGGAGCTGACCTTTGTGGGCCGGGAACCGGGGCTCGGGTTCATGAAGCCCCATGTGGACCGGTGTATGAATCTGGAGCACGGCGGATGGTACCGGCTGTTTCA
>JARRPY010000019.1:0-14496 GCA_037382425.1 Deltaproteobacteria bacterium | reverse complement strand
TGTCCCCTGTCAAAGTAAATTCATATGGATAATCCGAAATCTGCGTCAATTACAAAAGATTTATAAGAAAGAGCGCTTTGGAGACAAAGCTGAGACGGGGAATAGGTTGCACAAGAGACATGAGGAAGGCGATGCACAATGGTCTTGCTTGGGGTAAGGAGGGAATGTTATCTTCTCCAAAAAGCCATATGAGAACACCCCATTTAAAGGAGATGAGGCATGAAAAACGGTATAGCCCTATTGGGTGCGGTGGTCGTTGCTGCAGGGGTGGTCCTTTGCGGCTGGTTTGTGGGAGACGGCTTTTTCAAAGGTCGGACTTCCGAGCGATTCGTCACCGTAAAGGGGGTTTCTGAGCGGGATGTGAAGGCCGATATCGGGCTTTGGCCCATCCCATTTGTGTCCACCGATGATGATCTGGCCCGGGCCCAGGAAAAGAATGCACGGAGCAAACAGGTGATCCTGGCTTTCCTCAAGCGGCACGGCATCGACCAGGAGGCGATCCACCTGCAGAAGCTGTCGGTGACCGACGTTTTGGCCAATCCCTATAGGAGCGGGTCCACCCAAAGCCGCTATATTGTCAACCAGACCCTCATGGTACGGACGGAGGACCCAGGCCTCATTCAAAAGGCCAGTCAGGACGTGGGGGAATTGGTCGAGGCGGGGGTGGTGCTTTCCTCCGAACTCGGGTCCAACAGTGCCCCGACATACCTGTTCACCCGACTGAGCCAAATGAAACCGGAGATGATCGCAGAGGCGACCGCCAATGCCCGCCGGGCAGCAGAGCAGTTTGCCAAAGATTCGGGAAGTCAGATCGGAAAAATCCGTCGCGCCAATCAGGGGGTATTCGTGATCCTGCCCAGGGATCGGGCACCGGGGATCATGGAAGAGAGCCAAGTGTCAAAGACCCTGCGTGTGGTTTCCACCATTCAGTACTACTTAAAGGATTGACCCATCTCAATCCATAGGAGACCCGCCTATTTGTGAGTCTTAGAAAATGAAGCGAAACGGATCCATATCCTCTTTAGGGGCACGTGTACCCATACCCCTGACCCGGGCAGAAACAGACCGAACCCAGGGGAAAAGGCTGCACCAGCATGCATCGGCGGTTTCCGAATTGATCGCAGCAGTATGATCCCATTTGGGTCGTGGCAGGCGGTGGTGTTGAGGGGGTTACCGGTTGAGTGGGGGTGGGGGACGTCCGGGGTTGAGGTTGTGGTTGAACCTGCTGCCGTGGCTGGTTTCGGGGTGTTTCAGCTGTTTCTTGTTGGATGGGTTCCATATCCGCTTCATTTTCATGTTGCGGTTCTGGAACCGGCTTCAAAAGATCCGCGATCCTGTCCGTGAGTATTTTTACCTTGTTTGCCGCAAGAATCTTTCCGTCGGAAACCCTGATGGCCCGTATGCTGATGCGCAGCGACGTTTTTCCCCAGCGAACGTAGCGGCCGGTCACCACCACATCGGCCCCCACGAGTTTTCCAATCTGGGTAACTTCGGCTTCGTCAAACCAAAAGTCGGCACTTTTTTTGAGTTCCTTTTTGACGATGTCGTTGATGCGCCTTCTTTCGATAACAGTATAGCCTGCGTTTACGAGGACATCCACAATGCCGTCCTCAATGTGGTTTGAGACCTCCCACCGTTTATTGGAGTTGCTCTCAATGATACCGAAAATCGCAATCTTTTCGCCTTTCAGCGGTTGTTGTTTCACCGACAGAAGCCCCATAGTGAGCACTTCAATGCCTTCGTCAAAATCATAGGTCCTCGCCCAAAGGGGATCTGAACTAGCGATGATTCCGAGAATAACAACGCCTAGGGCAAAAAGCCCGCGCTGGCATTTCTTTCGCCGGTGCCACATGCTTTTTCTCCTTATGCCATATGCCGGTTCCAAAAACCCCATCCTCATATGTCGCATGTTCCAGAAGAAGAACTATAGCCAATCGGCTTGAGAGTCAAGGGAAAATGGCTGAAGATTCGACTGACAACCGTTTGGATTAATTCGCAAAAGATTCCGTTATGTCTAGAGGTTGCTGCCTCAGGGCATCGACAGGGTCCCAGCAATTACACCGGAATCGGCGCAATCACCTGGGAAGAGACGAACATCCAGGTGACCAGTGCGGCATTGACCATGGCACCGAGATAGATCTTTCCTGTCAACTGGTAAAACCAGGTGGAGATGGGTGTGGTGATGATCAAGACAACGATGATGTGAAATAAATTCATCACGAATGACACGAACATGCCGCCGGGTCCCACAAGGGGGATACATCCGGTGGTGAAGAGCGGGATGTACTGAATCATCAAGAAAAGGACAAGCGGGGCTACCAGGGCGAAAGTGTTGGTAAACGACCAGGATACAAAGGTCTTAAACCAGGTTCGCTTCTTGGGCCTTCGCAGTTGGCCGTGCAGAAATATGCCCAGGAGCACGAAACCGATCAGGATAAAGGGGAAATACACGAGGCATAAGAGGCCGCGATAGGGTGTCAAATCGCTGGCAAACGGGAAGATGAAGCGGAAATCCACGATGAAGACTTGCTCGAGGATGTGCTCGATCGAATACGCAAATGCAAACAAAATGGCGGCCAGGAGTATGGTCTTCCCCATGACGGGCCCATCCAGTCCGAAGCGTTCCGCTCTGTAAGAAACGCCGAGATCGGCCAGGGTTAAACCCTCATCTCGTGCACGCTTTTTGAACCAACGCCGAAAGATCAGAAAGCCGATGATATTGATCCAGAAGAACCACCAGACAATCCCGTTAACCATCATCATGGGAAACATCTTGTCGATGGGGACCACATAGATGTGAATGGCGAATAGGACCAAAATAAGCGGCAGAAAGAGCCACATGATGAGTCCATTGAGGCCGGCGCACTTGAAGTAGGTTTTTCCCGAGCAGGCGTATGATCCGGAAGCAAGGCCCTGAAGTGAGCTGAAAAACGGTGTCCTGAGGAAGATGAGCCCCAAGGGAAGGAGGGAGGCGAAACAGGAGAGCATGGCGATTAACGTGGCCCATTCTTTGATCGGCCAGGTCTGGCTATCCGGGTCGATCCAAGAACTACTCGGTGGATGAAGCGCCTGCTTCATCCATACCAATGCCTCGGCGATGGCCGCCTTGTTGTGGGATTCCTGGAGGTGGATCGTGTGCGGCACAAAGACCCGGCGGGCCGTCCCGTTACTGAAATCGCCGTAGGTCTTTCCGAATGCCGGGTCCCTGACCGGGAACACCTGCATGGTCTGCGGCGTGTGCATCCATTCCGTCTCAAAGTGCCGGGTCCCCGTCATCCGCTTCCTGAATTCATCCCAGCGTCCCAGAATCATCAACATATTCTTGGGGCGCGTCCGGGTGGCGTCCAGTGTATAGGCAAAGCCCGTGATGACCAGGGCCTTTACAGCCGGTTCGGTCAGCGCCACGGTGTAGGCCATCTCAGCCCCGAGGCTGTGGCCCATCATCCCCACCGAATCGGGATTCACAAACGGCAAAGCCCTCAGGTAACTCAAGGAGGTCCGGCCGCCGTAGGTGGTATCGAAATCAGGATCGGCCGGATCATTGGGAATCCCTGAGTTTCCCCTGCCGATGGCATCGATGTTGAGTACGGCGAACCCCCGCCTGGCCAGTTCGATGCAGTAGGCATCCCCGGTCTCCCGGTTGTTCTGGTACCCGTGGATGTAAACGACGCCGGGCAACCGATGATCCGGCGACGCTGTTTCGGGTACGAGGAGTTTGGCACGAATCGGAATGCCGTTGAAATTTTCATAGGTGACATTGCTGACCGCCACCCTATCGAAATCGGTCTGAATTAGGGATGCCGTGACCAGGGCCCCCACCAGGATTGTCATACAAACGAGGAAAGCCACCCATGCCCCGATGCCCTGACCCTTTTCAAAAAGCGTTTTGGTGTTCATTCTTTATTCACCTGGTGCGCCGCCAGTTGAGGAACCATCTCCCCGGCCTTTCCGAGGAGCACCCAGTCCATCCGATCTGAGTTGGGGGTTCGCTCGAGATTGATTTCCGCCACCTTGGCGCCTGCCGACTTCGCGGTGAAGGCCAGGGATGCCGCCGGCTGGACCACACTGGAGGTTCCGATCACCAGCATGACTTGGCATCTTCGGGCGGCCTCAATGGCCCTGTTCAGGATATTCGGATCCAGGGCCTCGCCAAACCAGACCACATCGGGCCGCAGAAGACCGCCGCAGCGTTTACATTCGGGCAGGTTCCCCATATCTCCTGAACGGTCTAAGGTGGTCTCCGCGCAACGGGTGCACCGCACCCGCCAGATGTTACCGTGGAGTTCCAGAACGTTTTTGCTGCCCGCCAAAGCATGGAGCCCGTCGATATTCTGGGTGATCAGGGTAAAATCGGGAATGAAATTCTCCAGTTCAGCCAGGGCCGTGTGGGCCGGGTTACACGTTTTGGGGCGGATGACCTCCCGGCGCCAGTGGTAAAATTCCCACACCAGTTCAGGGTCCTCGTGAAACGCCTCGGGAGTGGCGAGATCGGTGGCGCGATAGTTTTTCCATAGCCCGTCGGCACCCCTGAAGGTGGGGATGCCGCTTTCCGCGGATACGCCCGCGCCGGTGAGAACCGCGACGCGTTCGGCGTGCTTGAGCGTGTCTCTCAGTTCGTTGATTGTCGTGTCCATAGGTGGTAAAGTAGCGGGAAGGCCCCCCCAAGTCAAGATTTGCTGAACCGGGGTGTCTTATTCCCAGTTGGCGGGTCCGGTAAATGAAGGTCGCGAAAAAGATTCTTCTGTCCCTCTGTGGGCTGTTTTTCATCTGCCTCATGCTTCTGGCAGGTGCTGCAGGGTACCTGTATGCACATCCATCCCGAGTCAAGGGCTTGGTGGAAGCATCCCTTTCAGATGCGATCGGCGCATCGGTGACCTTGGGGGAGCTCCATTATGCGATACGCCCATTTCATCTGGCGGCGGAAGGAATTTCTGTACGCCCGGGAAGTGGGCTGCATGGCATCTCCCTGGACGCGCCCGACTTTCGGGCCGATCTCTCTTTGACGGGACCTTTCACTCGGAAGACCCTGGTGGTTCAACATCTTGAAGTCACGGGTTTCTCATGCCGGATCTTAAAGGACGAGGGCCTGCGCGCATTGCCGACGGAGGGGGAAGCTCCCTCGCTTTTTAATGCTTTCCTTAGGCGATTGGTTGCCCTCTTCTTGTTTAGAGATATCGATTTCCAGGAAGTGGATCTCTCGGGAGGAGATATCACGATTGCGTCGGACGCGCAGACCATTCGGGCCACCCGGTTCACGGGACACCTCGATCAGACCCATCGAATCCAAATCTCCTTTGCGTTGGCATTCACATGGCCCTCTCGGAAGGCGCATCTATCCATCCCCTCGCTACGGATAAGAACAGCGCCGGCCATATCCCTGGCCGATCCGGTTTTCAGCGGCAGAGTTACCCTGGATGAGGGAATCTTGGAAAGCCAGGGTGCCGACTTTAGGGGCCTCAAGGCCGATGCCACGGTGGCGTATCGGCGAGGCCCGGGGACGCTGGATTTTGAAGGGGTCGGGTTGACCCTCAAATCCCTACATATCAAACAGGATGATGGGAAAGCATCGATATTGCCCGACCTCCATCTTCAAGGCGGCGGGGTGTTTGATTTGAAAAATGACCAATTAACCCTTCGTCCGCTCAAGGCGACGGTGAGTGACGGCTTGACGTTTGACGGTGAGTTGCGTGCCGACTTAGGCGCCAAGAAGACGGTGGCCGTGGAGATTCGCACCTGTCGTCTCATGCCCCAGAACCTCCGGCCGTTGCTTCCTCCTGAAATTGAGGACCGAATCCATTCGATTAAACTCAAAGGCCCCGTTCACCTGTCCGGTAAGCTCCAGGCTCGACAAGAAAAAGACCGATGGGGATTGGATACGGATCTCACGTTGAAGCTGAACCAAAACCCCATTGCTCTGGCTGGAGCCCATGCTCGTGCCAGCGGGCAGCTGACGGGCAGTTTACAGGGCCGGGGGAGGTTCCCCAAACTGGACATTTGGGCCGAACTGAAGGCGGACCATCTAACCGCTTCAGGCGGGGGCGTTAAGTTGAAACCGTCCAGAGTCGATCTCGCCATTTCGGGGACGTATCCCAAGTTTCATGTAAAGGACTTTTCCGCACAGATCCAAGCGGTGAGTGCCTCTTTTGGAAACCGGACCTATCGATTGCATGATATTTACCTCAAATCGACCGAGGGCCGTATAAACGCCGCGACCCGGGCGTGGTCCCTCCCCGAGATGCAACTCAACACCGCCATGCTCAAGAACCTCCGGCTCTCTCTGGAGGGGACCGGGAGCAGCGTCGCCATGAAACTCCGGGGTAAGAACACCGGGCTTCTCACCTGGACGGAAGCGCTCGCGCTTCTTCCCAAAGGGTGGCGCGTGAGCGGAGCGGATGTTTTTGCGTTCAGGGGCCATATGGATAAATCCCGGAAAGCGACCTTCTCGCTAGAACTCGATTTTCCTCAGATGGCTTTTCAGAACCAGGAATCCACCATCATGGGAGACAAGATCCGCATGAAAGGCACCATTCACGGCGAGACCGACCCGAAGGCCGGCCGCATTTTCGCCGAGGCCTCCCTTAATGCGGACGGAGGTGAGGCCCTGGTGAGCCGATTTTATGTGAACCTGAAAAATTCCCCCTTGTCGGCCCGCTTAAAAGGGACCTATCACACGGGCGAGAGGGATCTTTGGTTGTCCCGGTTTTCTGTTGGATTGAAGGATATTTTCTCCTGTCAGGCGGATGGAAAAGTGTTTTACAAGGACCGCGAGTGGCGAGTGGATCTGTCCACCCATATCCCCGACACGCCCTTAAAGCCGATATTCAGGTTTTTCGTTTCAGAACCGTTCCAGGTGGAAAACCCCTTTTTGAAACACGTGGGTGTGGGAGGCACGGTGTGGGCAAACCTGGACCTTAGCGGGAGACGGTCGGATTGGCGGTTTAAGGGGAACTTCAGTTGGCGCTCAGGAGACGTTCACATGGAAGAGAAAAAGATTTCCCTTGAGGGGATTGATCTTTCCCTTCCGCTCTATCTATCGGTCCATCAGGCGGCAAACCCCCTTCAGGAAAACCTTAGAGGGAATCTGTCCATCCGTTCCGTTCACGTTCCCCTTCTTCCCCAGCAGGGATTGGACCTTCCCCTTGAAGCCGGTCCCAATCGCCTATCGATTCCTTCGCCCATGATTTTGAAGGCACCGGGCGGAGCCGTCCAGATACAGCCCATTGACATCAAAGACCTGATGTCCACACCCGTTATCAGAACGGGTCTATCCCTGGAGCGCTTCGACGTGGAACCGCTTTTGAAGACCATCTGGCCCCAACCCATAAAGGGTTCCCTTGCCGGGACCCTGGATCCCATCGTAGTGAAAAGCGGTCGATTGACCTGTTCGGGGGATATCACTGCCAAGGTCTTCGGCGGTGTTGTCATTATGTCCGATCCGGGGATATGGGGTCTCTTTACGGGAACCCCCGTATTCAAAATGAATTGCCGATGGAAGCACCTGAACCTGCAGGAACTGACCGCCGGCACCGAGTTCGGTAAAATCCAAGGAGTCTTGAACGGCTATGCCAAGAATCTGGAAATCGCACAGGGCCAGCCCCAGAAATTCGACCTGTTTCTGGAGACGGTCAGGTCGGACCATATTCCTCAGCGGATCAGCATCAAGGCCGTGGACAATATTGCGCACCTGGGAGGCGGTCGGAGCCCCTTTGTTGGCGCCGCCGGAGTATTTGCATCTCTTTTCAAGGAGTTCCCTTACAAAAAGATCGGTGTGCGTGCCACCCTGGAAAACGATGTCTTCACCATCAACGGCACCATACATGAAAACGGGAAGGAATACCTGGTAAAAAGGGGTTTATTCTCAGGGGTGAACGTGGTAAACCAAAACCCGGATAACCGGGTGAGTTTCAAGGATATGATCAAGCGGTTCAAGCGGGTCACATCGGCAAAGGGCGGCCCCGTGATCAAGTAGGACATCAAATCCAGTTGAGGAGAATACCATGAAAACAACGCAAAGGACCCTATGGATAACCGCATCGCTTTTCTCGTTTTTGGTATTTGCCTGCGTGACCATCAACATATACTTCCCGGCTGAAAAGGTGAAATCGGTTGCAGAAGATATCGTGGATGACGTCCGAGGCCAGAAAACCGACGGGGATCAGAGTCTGTTTAAGAAGAACAGATTGCCCGTCTCGAACACCCTTGCGGCATTTGTATGCCCGCGGGTGTGGGCCGCCGAGGCCTTGACCGTATCCAACCCCACCATCCGGGCACTTAAACAGCGCATGAAGGCCCGGTATGCCCGCATGCGCCCATACTATGAGAAAGGGGTCGTCAGAGAGAAGGACGACGGATACGTGGCCCTCGGCAATACCGCCGGACTGGGACTCAAGGAGAAACGGGACCTCAACAGCCTCGTGAGTGCGGAGAACAGCGACAGAAAGCGGTTATATCAGGAAATCGCCAAGGCCATGAACATCGACCCGAGCCAGGTCAACCGGATCGGTGAGATTTTCGCCAAGGAATGGCAGAAACCCGTTCGGTGAAAACATAGCTTTGAATCGGATTGGATCGGCAAAAGACCCAAGGTTTTTTGGCCTCTTGGGGACACCTGCATTTAAAGTTTTATGGGATGGCCTTGATTTCGGCGATACATTCCTTGGGTATGAGCGAGGCGTTGCCCTGGGTCAGTACGTAGATTCGGGCGGCCTCATCCACGGCTTCGGTAACATTCAGGGCCTCTTCAAAATCCCTCCCAACCGTAATGATCCCATGATTCTGAAGAAGAAGGGCTTTCGTTTGCGTGTCTGAAAACGAATGGCTCGCGGCTTCCCTCAGTTCCCGGGAGCCGGGCACCATGAAAGGGAGCATGGGGAGGGGATGGGCATGGAAAACGAATTCCGGGGTCAGCGGCGGGAGGGAATCGGGCCCGGGCATAAGCAGGGTCGAAGCGGCAATGATATGGGCCCCGTGGAGATGGAAGACCACCTCCATGTCGGGCCGCTTAGCCAGCACGGCCAGGTGCATGCCCAGTTCTCTGGTCGGGGCTTCACCTTTCACGGGCTGCCCTCGGGGGTTGAGCACCGAAACGGTCTCGGGTCGAACCGTGCGGAGAGAGCGCGCTGATGGAGTGCACAGAAAGCCATCCTTATGTCGCACCGAGATGTTCCCTCCGGTGCCGCTGGCCAAGCGCCGGTCGTAGACAAGGCGGCAAAAGGTACATAAGGCGTCTTTTCGTTCATCCATTAGATCCATTGAAAATGCCTAGAGAACTGAGTCCGCATCCCGCTGCCCAAGCGGGAGTGTAGGGCATCTCGTTTCACGCTTGTCTGTCCGGTTTGTGCTTTCAAAACAATTATTGACATATGGGAATCATCCTAAAGGGACATCGGCCGCATTTCAAGTGGCTTTTCTGAGACCTTTGAAAAATGCTCCCTTTTGGTCAATCTCGGCGTCGGACTCAAATGTCAATCCTCGAAATATTGAGCATATTCCTGTGGTTGAAATTTTCGTCCTTCTTAAGCTGAACCAAAATTAAACATTTTTCAAAGGTCTCTTTTCGGCCTTGACCCAGGCAGTGGGTGTGTGGGATAAGCGGATTTTGAGCGCCTTCAGGCACGCCGAGCAGTGAATGATTCCACTAGGAGGACCCGATTTTGTACGAGACCTCAGACTCAAGTAGACCCATCAACATCATTGCTACCATAGAGAACCGGGAAAATCCCTCACAGACAGTGGAGATCCTCTATCTGGAGGACCAGAATGCCTTTGTCAGTGCGGGCATCCAGCACCTTTTCGGGGAGAAGGAACTCCTCATCCCCGCCCACCTTGTGGTGAGCGATTTTGAGCTCATGGGGACCATCGTGGCGGTGATCCTTGAAAAGCTCTCGAGGGCTCGGGATATGGAGAGCACGTTCACGTACGCTTCCAGAATGGATGTCATGGGAAAGACCTACGCCCTGGAGCCCTACGGCGAGTATATCAGAGTCTCCTCATTGGGAAGGGACGCCTGATAATGGAAGAATCGCGGATCGCTTTTGACGCGGGGGGGCCGACCCTTGAAGGTCTACTGGGCGGAGAGGTATCCGGGGGGGCGGTGGTGATCACTCATCCCCATCCCCTCTACGGCGGGGATATGCAAAACCCGGTGGTCGAGTCCGTGGCGAGGGCCTGCGGACAAAACGGCCTGGCGTCGCTCCGTTTCAATTTCAGAGGTGTGGGTGGGAGCGAAGGCGGCTACGATGAGGGGATCGGGGAGCAGGATGATGTGAAGGCGGCCGTGGCTTACCTGGAGAACTTGGGCGCGTCGGCCATCGACCTGGCGGGCTATTCCTTCGGTGTCTGGGTCAATGCCTCGGCCATCCAATCCATGCCGTCGGTCAATCGGATGATCATGGTCTCCCCGCCCGTCAATTTCATGGACTTTTCATTCCTTCAATACGACCCCAGGATTCGGTTGGTGGTTGCGGGGGCCCGAGACGACATCGGACCGGCCCACAGGGTGGAAGAGATGATTCGAAAATGGAACCCCGCATGTGAATTTCGGCGTATCGAAGGGGCGGACCATTTCTATTCTGGAAAGATCCGGGAACTTGAAGCGGCCATATCGGCCTTTTTTGACAAAGAACCCCAAGCGGTCCGATGAGGTCAACCGGACCGCCATGGCACTCGAGAACAAGCGCAATAACCGAGAAATGAACCGGATTTACCCGCTGAAAAATTCGGTTCAGGCGTATGCATGGGGCTCGAAGACGGCCATCCAGGCCCTCCTGGGCCCGTCTGTTCCATCGGATCGGCCTGCGGCCGAACTCTGGCTCGGTGCACACCCCAAAGCGCCCTCATCAGTTCGGGTGAGGGATACATGGGTTCCCATGAATCGGTTTATTGAGAAGGATCCCGTCGCTATTCTCGGAAGACCCGTGGCCGAAAAATATGACGGCCGGCTCCCCTTTCTCATGAAAGTCCTGGCCGCGGACCAGCCCCTCTCCATTCAGGTCCATCCAAATCAAGACCAGGCCCGGGAGGGGTTCGAACGCGAGAACCGAGCCGGAATTCCTCTGGACGCGCCGGAGCGGAACTATCGGGACCCCCTTCACAAACCCGAATGCCTGTGTGCGCTCACCCCGTTTGAGGCCCTCAAGGGATTCAGACCCGTTGAAGAGATCCTGGCGTTCATGAAGCCGCTCTCCCTTCTCTTTATTTCCGATGCATTGAAGGAACTGATGGATACGCCCGATGCCCCCGGGTTGAAACGGTTTTTCTCCATATTGATGTCCATGGATGAGGAACGACAGGCAAGGGGCGTGGAGGAGTGGGTTCGGCAGGCGGAATCCATCCTGGGCGACGTACGAGAAGTCTTCTGGATGAAGGAATTGAACCGGCAATACCCGCGAGACGTGGGTGTCCTGGCGCCGCTTTTATTAAACCTGATCCGGTTGGGGCCGGAAGAAGCCATTTATATATCGGCAGGGGAGCCCCATGCGTATCTCAAGGGCGTCGGTGTGGAGATCATGGCCAATTCCGACAACGTGATCAGAGGGGGGCTCACGCCCAAACCGGTGGATCTTTCGGAACTCCTTCGTCTGATTGATGTGCGTCCCGGGTCTCCGCTACGAGTGGACGTCAGGGAATCTGGAAAGGAGCGGATCTACCTGACGCCTACGGCTGAATTCAGCCTGTCCAGGCTCTCCATTTTTCCAGACGAGCCCTTTATCGAGTCAAGGAGAAGTCGAGTAGAGATTCTCGTGTGCACGGCAGGTGACGCGAGGGTGACGGATGTGGGCAACACAGAGACGATCCCGATGCCCCGGGGGGCGTCTGTGATCGTCCCGGCGTCTGTTCCCGAGTATCAAATAGAAGGAAAGGCGACCGTATTCAGGGCCGCTACGGCAGGTTGAAGGACGTGGCCATCCGGTAAGCCGTTATTTGCCGTCTTCGACGAAACGAAAGCCCCGTTCAATGGCCTTCTGGTTGGCGGGGAAAAACTTCTCTTTTCCCTTGAGAGCCGCCTGCATACCGTGAATCGTGTCCTCCAAGGACAACATCCGGCTCTTGGCACAGACCGCCCCGATCATGACCATGTTGGCGCCCCTGTCCGAGCCCGCTTCCCGGGCCAGTTCCACCGTGGGGACCTTCAATAACTCGATGTCGGTTCGTTGGGGGTCGGTTTCCACCAGGGAGGCGTTTAAGACGGCCAGCCCTCCCTTCACGATGGTTGCCTCAAACTTTTCCAGGGAGGGGTAATTCATCGCCACCAGGATATCCGGATTCGAGGCCACCGGGGACGCGATCTTTTTATCTGCCAGGGTGACCGTACAGTTTGCCGTCCCGCCGCGCATCTCCGCTCCGTAGGAGGGAAAATAGGTCACATTGAGTCCTTTGTGCATGGCGCCATGGCACAGGACATATCCCATCAGCAATACGCCCTGGCCGCCAAATCCTGAAAATATTGTACGGGTTATCATTTCTTATCCTCGTATCCGGTCGTGTCCTTGATCACACCCAGTGGGTAGGTCTTTGTCATATGGTCTTTGACCCAGGCCCATGCGGCCTTGGGGGTCATTTTCCAGTTGGTGGGACATGGAGACAGGAGTTCCACAATGGAAAAACCCAAGTCATCCAATTGTGTTTGAAAGGCCTTCTTGATGGCCTTCTTGGCCTTGCGGATATCCTTGATGGAAACCAGGGCACATCGTTCCGCAAAGACCACGCCGTCACTGACGGCCAGCATGCGCGTGATGTCGATGGGATTGCCATGAAGCCTCTGGTCCCTGCCGCCCGGCGCCGTGGTGGCGTTTTGCTTCAGCAGCGTGGTGGGGGCCATTTGACCGCCGGTCATCCCATAGATGGCGTTGTTGATGAAAATGCACGAGATGCGCTCCCCCCGATTTCCGGCATGGATGGTTTCGGCGGTGCCGATGGCGGCCAGATCCCCGTCACCCTGATAGGTGAGCACGAATTTATCCGGATGGACCCGTTTGATCCCCGTGGCCACGGCCAGTGCCCGTCCATGGGGCGCCTCCACCATGTCAAAATTAAAATAGTTGTAGGCCAGAACCGCACAGCCCACGGGGGGCACGCCGATGGTCTTTTCACGGAGATTCAGCTCGTCTAAGGCCTCCGCCACCAGTCGATGTGCGATGGAATGGCCACACCCGGGGCAATAATGGGTAGGAGCATCCTTTAGCGATTTGGGTCTCTCAAATACTTTCTTATATGCGACTTCCGCACTCATACTTCAATCCTCCTCCCCACCTTGCCGTCGCCCTTGAGCGCTGAACGCAGAAATTCGGCGACTTCGGCCGGTGTGGGAATAATCCCTCCGGGGAGTCCATGAAAATAGATTTCCGCCCGTTCTCCGACACTGAGTATCACATCTTCCACCATCTGCCCCAGGCACAATTCAAAAACCGCGACCTTGGGCACGCGCAGGGCCAGATCTCTTAGCGGGGGTTTGGGAAACGGCCAGAGGGTGATGGGCCGGAACAGTCCGATGGAGAATCCTTCGGCCTTAAGTTCCTCGATGGCGCTTTCCGCAATACGCGATGCGGTCCCATAGGCCACTACAATCATTTCCGCATCATCAGGGGCCTGGGCGTCCCATCTGATCTCGTCTGCCGTAATCTGATCATATTTTTCCTGGAGATGGAGGTTGTGATAGTACAATTCCCCTTTCTGCCCCAGCAGCATGGAAAAAACCGCCCTCGGTTCTCTTCCTTCACACCCGTCCAGGATCCAGTCCTTTTTGGGAAGATCATCCAAGTCGATAAAGTCGGGAAATACCACCGGCTCCATGACCTGTCCCATAAGCCCGTCGCCCAGGAGCATCACGGGATTGCGATACTTGTCCGCCAGGTCAAAGGCCAAGAACGTCATCTCGGCCAGTTCCTGCGAACCGGCGGGTGCCAGGACGGGTGTCCGATAATCGCCGTGCCCGCCACCCCGCGTCGCCTGGAAATAATCCGCGGCCGATGGGGCAATATTCCCCAGACCCGGGCCTCCCCGCATCATATTGACGATGACCGCCGGCAATTCCATGCCCGCCATATAGGAGATGCCCTCCTGTTTCAACGATACGCCCGGGGAGGAAGAGGAGGTCATCACGCGGCCACCGGCCACCGACGCACCCAGGACCATATTGATGGAGGCCACTTCACTCTCCCCCTGAATAAATGTCCCGCCCACATCACGCATTCTTGCGGAGAGGTACTCGGGCAACTCGTTCTGGGGGGTGATGGGGTAACCGAAATAGTAGCGACATCCCGCACGGACAGCCGCCTCGCCCACCACATGAGAACCATTCATTAGCATTTTTTCACTTGGCACGATACACCTCTATTGCGACTTCGGGGCAGACCAGGGCGCACTGGGCACACCCGACACACCCCTTTTCGTCTTCATTCGTGTTTTCCTTGAACAGCGCCGGCGCGTACCCTTGGGCGTTTAGTGACTCGTCCACCTCGATGCCGCCGTTGGGGCAGACCTCAATGCAGAGGTGAC
>JARRPY010000018.1:0-27214 GCA_037382425.1 Deltaproteobacteria bacterium | reverse complement strand
CCAATTACGCATTCGGATACGCCGCTTCGATCGCGAATCGTTTCGGAGCAGGCATCACACTTCTTCATGTTTTAGACCACGGGTCTCCATACCGGGAAAGCCTCATGATCAACGTGCTTGGGGAGAAGAAGTGGCAGGAAATCGTCAAGGAGAACGAGGCCAATATCGTTCAGATGTTCAGGGATCGCCTTAAAAAATTCTGTGACGAGATGGCCACGCAGTTGCCGGCCTGTGAGTTCATCACGGATAAGATCGAGGTCAAGGTGGGTCATCCCGTGGACAAGATTCTGGAGGAAGTGGAAGAGACGGATTGTGACCTGGTGGTGATGGGCGCACATGGACACGGCGTCTTGGGAGATACCATGATGGGAAGCGTCTCCAGGCGGGTCTTGAGGCGATGCAGGAAACCGGTGCTGGTGGTCCGGCTGCCAGAGACTCCTAACCCTTAGATTTACGTTTGACTTCTAACGCCTTCAAATCCTTTCGGATAATTTTCCCGGTGGTGGTCATGGGGAGATCCTGAACAAACTCGATCTCCCGGGGATATTCATGCGCCGCCAGGCGCTCTTTGACGAACTTTTTGATATCGTCCTCAAGCGCCGCATCGGGAGTGGCCCCGGACTTGGGGACGATAAACGCCTTGACCACCTCGCCTCTCACCTCGTCGGGACTCCCCACCGCAGCCACCATGGATACGGCTGGATGTTTCATGAGACAGTCCTCGATTTCGGCCGGGCCGATGCGATACCCGGCGCTGGTGATCAAATCGTCGCTTCTTCCCACAAACCAGAAGTACCCCTCGTCGTCTTTTTTTGCCAGATCCCCGGTGAGCCACCAGTCCTTGACAAACTTCTTTCGGGTGGCCTCTTCATTCCGCCAATACCCCAAACACATCACGGGATTCGGTGATTTGATGGCCACCTCACCGGTTTCTCCCGGCGGCAGGACATTGCCCGAATCATCGATGACCTCCACGGTATGTCCGGGAATGGCCTTCCCCATGGCCCCCGGCCGGATCTCCATGACCTCTGCACAGTTCCCTATCACCAGATTGACTTCGGTCTGGCCGTAAAATTCATTGATGGTCAGCCCCATGACCTCCTTCCCCCAATCGAGGAGTTCTTCACCCAGGGCCTCTCCGCCGCTGCCGATACTCCGCATGGCATAGTCGTACCGACTGCGCGGATCCTTCACCTGTCTCATGAGTTTGAGAGCGGTGGGGGGCATGAAGGCATTTCGAATGCCATATTTGGCCAGGAGATGAAAGGCCTCTTCCGGGTCGAATTTTTTGGCGCGGTGCGCCACCACAGGCACCCCGAAATACCAGCTGGGGAGCAGCACGTCCATGAAGCCGCCCATCCAGGCCCAATCGGCCGGGGTCCAGAAAAGATCGTCTTCCTTGGGGAAAAAGTTGTGGGGAAACTGGATGCCGGGAAGGTGTCCCAGTAAGACGCGATGGGCATGATGGGCCCCTTTGGGTGGGCCCGTGGTGCCGGATGTATAGCTGATATAGGCCGGATCGTCGGCACGGGTCTTTCGGACCTGGTAAGCCTTGGATCCCTTGGACACCAGATCCCAGAAATTCAAGACCCCATCCGGGGCCTCTCCCCTGGTCAGAATGACGGTCTTGAGATTCGGGAGTCTTTCTCGCAATGCCAACACCTTGGGTAGATTGGCCGCATCGGTGACAATTCCGCTGGCCTCACTGTTGGAGAGGCGGTACTCCAATGCCACTTCTCCAAAAAGGGTGAACATGGGGATGACGACCGCGCCCATTTTGTAAACGGCGATGTGGCTGATGCCCGCCTCCGGGGACTGGGGCAACAGGATGCCGAAGCGGTCCCCGGGTTTGATGCCGTGGGCCTCGAGTCCGTTGGCCAGCGCATTGGATATGCGTTTGAGATCCCAGAAGGTATAGTTTTCCACTTCACCCTTGTCATTTTCGTAGATGAGGGCCAGCCGGTATCGCTGATGGGCCCACTTGTCGCAGATGTCCACCCCGATGTTGAAAAATTCCGGGATGTCCCAGGTGAAGGAATTGTAGACGTCTTCATATGTCTTTCCAGGTTTTAGCATCTCCTAATTCTCCCTCCGAAAATCGTCATTTGACCAATACTCTGGCCAGCCAGGTGATACTCTCCGGCCATATGACGCATACGATCAGGCCCAGTTCCATGAGCCGCCAAAAGGGGAATGCGCCCATGTAGATGTCCGCAGTGGTCACTTCAGGTGGAGCGACGCCTTTAAGATAGAAGAGGGCGTACCCGAAGGGCGGGGTGAGAAAGGAGTCCTGAAGCATTACCGCCATAATGACTACAAACCAGATTGTGTCAAATCCCAGGTCCGCTGCAATGGGGAGGAACAGGGGGAAGCAGATCATGATGATCCCGATCCAGTCGATGAACATGCCCAGGAGAAAAAGAATGATCATCATGATGATGAAGGTCCCCCATTTTCCGAGTTCCAGCCCGTAGATATAGCCTTTGACCACTTCATCGCCGCCTGACCCCATAAAAACGCTGGCAAAACAGGCGGCGCCCACCAAAATAATGATGACCATGGAACTGGTCCTGGCGGTATTGACCACGGCGGAGTAGAGTCCGCTCCAGGAAAATTTTCCGTAGGCCACGGTCATGCAGAAGGCGAGGGCCGCGCCCACCCCGGCCGCCTCGGTGGGGGTGGCAATGCCGGCAAAGATGGATCCCAAGACACCTGCAATGAGAATGAACGGGGGAATCAGGGATTTCATGGTCATGAATATCAGCTGTTTTCCTGAAACCGCCTGACGTTCTTCTTTGCTTAATGCCGGTCCATCTTTGGGTTTGAAAAAACACCGAATCAAGATATAGAGAATATAAAGAGAGGACAAAATGAGTCCCGGAACCACGGCACCGGCAAAGAGCTTGCCCACGGACACCGAGGCCTCGTCCGCCATGACCACCAGCATGATGCTCGGGGGGATCAAGATGCCCAGGGTGCCGCCCGCGCACACGGCCCCCGAGGCCAGGCGCTTATTATACCCGTATTTGAGCATCACCGGCATGCTCAAGAGCCCCATGGTGACCACGGAGGCCCCGATGATGCCCGTGCAGGCCCCGAACAGGGTGGAGACCACGACCACGGCGATGGCAATCCCGCCTCGGATCGGGCCGAAGAGGTACCGCATGGTGTCGAATAGGCTTTCGGCAACCCCGGATTGATCCAGGAGTTGGGCCATGAAGATGAAGAGCGGAATGGCCACCAGGATATAGTTGTCCATGGTGCCGAAGGCGCGGTTTAAAAACATGTAAAAACAGGACGATCCCCACGGTCCAAAGTAGCCGAAAATGACGGCCAGGCCGCCCAGCACGAAGGCCAGCGGTTGCCCCATAAACAGGCCGATCAGAAGTCCGATAAACATTCCCCATGTGATGAATTCTGGGCTCATATGTCTTTCCCCTTAACGGTCTGAATGATTGCTCTAATATACGTAGCCAAGCCCTGAAGCAGCAGCAGCGCAAAGGTGACCGGGATGACCGTCTTGATTTCCGGAACCACCGGCAAGGCGGCGGAGCCGCTGGTCTCTGCGATGTCCCACGAGGTTTTGGCGAAGACGATGCCCTCTTGAAGCATGATGTAACAAAAGGGGAAAAAGAGGCAGCTGTAGGTGATGATATCCAGAATACCCCTCACCCGGGGCGAGAATTTCTGGTAGATGATATCGATGCTCACATGCCCCTTATACAAGAGCGTGTACGCGGCAACCAGCATGAAATGGGGTCCGTAGAGGTAATTGGTCACTTCCGGTGCCCAGATATGGGCCGCGTTCAAGAACCGCCTGGAGATGACCTCAAAGACCACCACGATGGTCAAGGGAATGATCAGCCACATGAAGATGCGGCCGGACCATTCACTGACAGTGTCCAGGCATTTTAAGAACGTGTTCATAACCCACCCTTTCCTTGAGGAAAACGAGGAAATCTTTCAGAGTTCATTCAATACAATAGTGACAAAAAACCCCCGGGGAAAGTCATCCCCGGAGGTTTTTTTGGATTAATAGCCCATTTCTTTCAGTTTGTTCAACACCTTGTCCACATAGCCGGGCGTGCGTCCATGGCCGAACTCCCAAGTCATGTCACGCCAGTCCTTGTACTCTTCCAGATATTCCATCTGGGATTTGAGCATGCGGGCGTAGAACTTGGATTCCTTGGCCTGCATGAGGCAGTACTGACCGGCCAATTCCTCCAGTTTCTTGAGTTCTTCCGTGGGCAGGGGCACAATTTTGGTGCCGGCCTTGACGAATCGCTCAATGGATCTTCCTGATTCACCTTCCCAGAAGGCCATGGCCTTAATGGCCGCCGCTTGGGCACCGCGCTCAAAAATTGACTTATAGACCTTAGGCAGTTTGTTCCACGCCTTCAGGTTCACCATGACGCCCACCTGAGATGAGGGCTGGAACCAGGCCGGGACACTCCAGTATTTGGTGATTTCGGCAAATCCCATTTCCCAGTCGATCCCGGGGCTGCTGAACTCGGCACCGTCCAGTGTCCCTCGTTCCACGGCGAGATAGATTTCACCGCCCGGAATCTTCAATGGGGACGCACCGACCTGTTTCAGGATCCAGATGGTGGCGCGGGACGGGGTTCTCAGCTTCAGGCCTTTATAATCCTTGATGGATTTGATGGGTCCGGTTTTTTCCGTGGTTCGGAAGCCCGATTCCATGGGGGTGGCGCCCACCGAGAAATAGGTCATGCCGTATTTCCCGTAGAGTTCCTGCATCAGATCGAGGCCGCCGAAGTCATACATCCAGGTGATATAGTCGAGATTGTCGAAGCCGAAGGGGAAAGATCCCAAGAAATCGAAGGCCGGGTCCTTGCTTGCCCAGTAGCTGGGCCAGTCACCGACGCATTCCACGACACCCTTGCTGCAGGCATCAAAATATTCAAATGCGCCCATGAGGGATCCCGAGGGAAACCATTTGATCTGAAAGTCCCCGTTGGTCATCTCCTTTACGTAGTCGATCAGGAGCAATTCACCTTTGTTCAGGTTAATCGCGGGCGTCCACGTGCTCCCCATTTTCCAGTTGACCTTTTCTCCAGCCAACGCACTCGTTCCGAAAGTGAAGACGGTGGCAATGACAGCCAAGAATAGTAACCATTTGATCTTTCTCATTTTTTCCTCCGAAGACTAAATGTTTTATTCAGTTAAGGATCTCACAGACGATCGTCTTTACCTCTGCCCGTTTTTCCCAATCACCCCCTTTCCCGTTTCCCTATTGTTTACGCTATGTGTCATGATTCATCCTTTTACAGGATATAGGCTTCAGAGACGAAAGGTTCCCGGATAGCAGGATATACCGTCATCGCATTAAGTTTTAAGGTGGCCGTCCTTACGGGAATGGTGTTCAAGGATTACCTGAGGTTCTTTTTTTAAGTCCCACCAGATACCACATCAGTGGGCGCTTGTCATCACTTAAATACAAAAAGTTCTCACCTCTGTATTCAGTTCCCATGTCTTTTTACTTTGCCCACCACATAGGGGCCGTCGGGGACCACCACCGCTTTTTCGTGTGTCTGAAGCAGCGTATCAACGGTTTTCTGAAAATCGTCGACCTTGTTGATGCCCATGTGTTGAAGGTCTTTCTCTGAAAGCCCCGGTGAATAGACAAAGATCTGGCCTGCGTGCGCCAGCGCCTGATAGATGTTCTGTGCGCACCACTGATCGATCACGAAATCTTTCGGGTCGCAATAGTTCTCAAAAAAGGCCTCGGGGGAGGGTACCGTTCTGAGGATGTCGCAGAATTCGGGGTTCCCTATCCCTTCACTGCATTCACATGCCACCATAATGGTCCCGCCCGGCTTCAGGATATCCTTGGCACAGATCAGTGCTTTGCTGATCTGGTAAAAGGTGGCATCCAGGGGGTATCCGCCTCCGGAAGTGATGACCAGGTCTAAGGGGGTATCCAGGGGGACCAGCGAATGATCCTTCACCAATTCACACCCCGCCAGATGGGCCCGGTCATAGTGCCCCGCAAATACGCCGCCGATCTCACGGTTTCGGTTGATGACCACATTCAGGATGAAATCCGCACCCACCAGTTCGGTCACCCGGATGACGTACTCATGAAACGGATTCCCATCGAGAACGCAGTTTGTCACCCGGGGGTGGTCAATCATTTTATAGGAGTGCATGAACTTCATGGTTTCGAAGCTGGAAATGCCGGGGAGGATGGCTTTACCGCCGCCTGAAAACCCCGCATAAAAATGGGGCTCGATCAAACCGGTGAGAATCTTGAGGTCCGCGTCAATATAATGGGTGTTTACCTCGATCGGGGCGCCATCGATTTCATCTACCTTGCGATAGCTCTGAGGGTCCCGACAGTAATGATTGACGATGGTGTAGCGATCCACGATCTGCCTTCCCACAAGATCGTCCAACTCGTCTCCCAGATTGGGACGATGCATACCCGTTGCAATCAAAATGGTGATGTCCTCCCTATGAATTCCGTTTGCTTCCAGGGTATGGAGCAGGGGCGGGAGGAGGACCTTATTGGGTACGGGCCGTGTAAAATCCGATATGACCACACAGGCGTTTTTCCTGTCTTTCGCCAGTTCACTCAAAGGGGGGCTTTGGATGGGATTGGATAATGCAGACGAGATGACCCCGTTAGGGTCTGAAAGGCCCTCCATAGGTTCCATATCGAGGGATGCCACAGAATCCGGCAGGTCGATGTCCAGTCGTTCTTTCCCACACAATAGTCCGGCTTTCATATGCTTATCCTTCCAGGATTCAGTGGGCGGATAGGGCAGGTAAGCGAACAGGATAGCAAAAGCCATCCGGTAAACCTGAGTAATTGGTCATACCAGTATGCCACAGACCTGAACCCTGTCAAGAAAAAATTTTCCCGGCGGGGGGTACGCCACCTATGGCTACGGGAGATGCGCGTCTTTAAAACTGCTAAACTTCCGTTTTATATTGGATATTTCAGGCTATTTTCCTAGGTGTTGGGACAAGGATGCCGGCCGGCTTTTCGAAAAGATGATTCATTTGGTTAAATTAAATCTTGCAGGGTGACAGCCTATCTGGTATAGCCAGAAACCATGATCCGAATAAGCGCGCCGCCATTGGCTTCAGCCGCAGTCTTTAACCGAAAGACTATGCCTGCCTGAACAGGCCACAGGGGAAGGCCCCATGTTCAAAAAAATCTCGCCCAGAAAGATTTCCGATGAAATTATAGAACAATTCAAAGAGATGTTGAGCAAGGGTGAACTGCAACCGGGGGATGAACTCCCTTCGGAGCGGGATCTGGCCGAGATGCTGGGGGTCAGCCGCCCGCCTTTGAGAGAAGCGCTCAACGCGCTGCACACCATGGGATTTATCGACATCCGGCCAAGACGCAAAATCGTGGTCCGGTCCATTGTTGAAAAATTCGTTGGGGATCCCGTGAGCATCCTGATTGCCGAAGACATGGAGAAACTCTTCGAACTCTTGGAGATCCGGCGGGCCATGGAGAGTTGGGTGGCGTACAATGCCGCGAAAAGGGCCTCATCGGAAAACATCCGGAAAATAGAAAGGATCGTAGAAAGGGACCAGGAAAATCTCAGGCTGAAAAGGGATGATGCCAAGACCGATGCGGATTTTCACGTGTCCATTGCCCAGGCCACGCAAAATACCATTTTTTCGCACCTCATGGCCTCTTGCTACCACATCCTGTGGAACACGCAGATGGTATCGCGGGAAACCCTATTCAAAAAAGAGGGGAACCGGGATCTGATCGCACAGCAGCATGTCAATATCTTCGAGGCCATTCAGGCGAGAGACCCGGAAAAGGCGTCCAGGGAAGCGAGGCGTCATATCCGCTTCGTTGCGGAGGAGCTCAGGCGACTGCTGGAAGCAGAGCAGAAATAGGTCCGGTGATTCCCGATGAAAAAGCTGCGTGGTCTGATGAAACGAGGGGCTTTAAGGTCCGTGCCATACCGGCTTTTCTCTTGACTCCCATCCTCACTTCGATTACACAATCGTTCACAACCTTTGCAGCCGTCCACGGTCTTCCAGGCAAATCGGAATTCCGCGGTTTCCGGCTGACTTTCTGTAAAACGGTCGTCTTTTGAGGGGCTGATACGACAACCGGTACGTGGCCGCATGCCGTTCTCCGCTGGTCCCACACCCAAACGAATAGATAAATGAGATTCCATCGTAAGAGTCATGCAGAAAACAAGCTCAGTCATAGAAGACAGAAAAATTAAGGCAGAAAAGATCCAATCCATGGGGGTCAACCTGTATCCTACCGGTTATGGAGTGGGTACCCGTATCGCCGATCTCGTAGAGCGGTTCGGCCGGTTGGATGACGCATCTTTGGAAAAGGATGGCGGTGTGTATGCCGTGGCCGGTCGGATCCTCTCCCGCCGCGATTTCGGTAAGGCCTCTTTTATTCATATAAAGGACGGTACGGGTCGAATCCAGGCCTACATCCGGAAAGACAAGGTCCCGGATGCGCAATTCGAGATATTCAAGCTCATGGATATCGGTGATTTTATCGGGATAAAAGGGCGGCTGTTTCGTACCCGTACGGGTGAGCTGACCCTTATGGCGGAGGACGTCGTCCTCCTTTCCAAATCCATGCGACCCCTGCCGGAAAAATGGCACGGGCTGACCGACGTGGAAACCCGATACCGCCGGCGGTACCTGGATCTCATCATGAATGACGATGTTCAGTCGGTGTTTGTTTTAAGAAGCCGAATCATTCAGGCCATTCGATTATTCTTTGCGGAAAGGGGATTTTTGGAGGTGGAGACCCCCATGATGCAGCCCATTCCCGGAGGTGCGACCGCAAGGCCCTTCAAGACCTTTCACAATGCCCTGGGCATGGACCTGTACCTGAGAGTCGCTCCTGAGCTTTATCTCAAGCGTTTGGTCGTGGGCGGGTTGGAGCGCGTGTTTGAGATCAACCGAAATTTCAGAAACGAGGGGATCTCGGTAAAACACAACCCGGAATTCACCATGCTCGAATTCTACATGGCCTATGCCACCTATGAAGACCTGATGCGTCTGACAGAAGAACTCTTTAACGATCTTGTCGGGCAATTGTTTGATCGGCCCATCATCCCGTATCAGGGACAGTCCATAGATTTTACGCCTCCCTGGCCGAGGATTCGGCTTTTTGACGCCCTCAGGGAGATGGGAGATGTGCCTGAGACGGTCTTTTCGACCCGTGCGGCCGCCGCCGAGTTCGCCCGCACACACGAGATATCCGTTGAAGAGCGGGACAGCAAAGGGCAGATATTGACGAAAATTTTTGATCACCTGGTGGAACCCAAACTCATCAATCCGACGTTCATTACCGGATACCCCACGGAGGTATCTCCCCTTTCCAGACGCAATGATGTGGATCCGGAGACGGTGGACCGTTTTGAGCTCTTTATCGGTGGCAGGGAAATCGCAAACGCCTTTAATGAGTTGAACGATCCGGTGGATCAGCGAAAACGGTTCGAGGCCCAGGTATCATTGAGAGAAGCCGGGGATCAAGAGGCCCAGTTTATGGATAAGGACTATGTGACCGCCCTAGAATACGGGATGCCGCCCACTGCCGGAGAAGGCATTGGAATTGATCGGGTGGTCATGCTCTTGACGGACATGCCTTCCATCAGGGATGTGATCCTGTTCCCTCACATGAGACCGAAGGACTGAGGCGGGCGTGGATGTTTGAACTATTCTTAGGTGTAAGATACCTTAAGGCCAAACGGAAGCAACGGTTTATCTCGGTCATTACGATTATTTCCATCCTCGGTGTCATGGTGGGGGTCATGGCTCTGGTGGTTGTCCTCTCCGTAATGAACGGATTCAGGGCCGATCTTATGAACAAAATCCTGGGGGTCAATTCTCACATTCTGATATTAAGCACCAGAGGGCCTTTCCATAATTACGACGCCATAGCCGAGAAGGCGGGCAGGGTCGCCGGCGTTTCAGCAGTTACGCCGTTTATCTACACCCAGGTGATGTTGAACAACACGGGCCGGGTTTCAGGTGCGGTCTTGCGTGGGATTGATCCTGAAACCGCGGCCGGTGTCCTCGACTTCAAGAAGATGTTGAAGGGGGGATCGCTGGAAAGCCTCGGTGAGAAGGACGGCGCGTTTCCCTCCATCATTGTCGGCAGCGAACTGGCGAAGCAACTGGGGATTTACAAGGGGACCATTTTAACGGTGATTTCTCCGGAAGGGAAACTGACCCCATTGGGCAGATCGCCCAACACAAAAAAATTCAGGGTGACGGCCCTCTTTGATTCGGGCATGTATGAATATGATGCCTCCATGGCGTACATCTCCCTAAAGGAGGCTCAAGAATTCCTGGCCATGGGAGACCGGGCCACCGGATTGGAAGTCAGGGTCAAAGACGTCTATCAATCCGATCAGATTGCCAGGGAGATCGAAGAAACGCTGGGTCCGCCGTACTGGACCAAAGACTGGAAGGTGATGAACCGGAGCCTATTCTCAGCACTCAAGCTGGAAAAGATGACCATGTTCATCATTCTGACCATGATCGTCCTCGTGGGGGCATTGAACATCATCAGCACCCTGGTCATGGTGGTGATGGAGAAGATGAGAGACGTGGCCATCCTGCGCGCCATGGGGGCTACAGCCAGGAGTATCATGTCCATTTTCATGTTCCAAGGGCTTCTGGTGGGCGTGATCGGCACGGTTGCCGGCCTTATTTCGGGTTTGAGCATCTGTGAATTGCTTGCCAAATACAAATTTATCAGTCTACCGGCCGACGTTTACTATATATCCAAGCTCCCCGTACGCGTGGAACTGGCGGATGTGGCCTTTGTGGCGGCGGCTGCCATGGTGATCTCCTTTTTGGCGACGCTCTACCCTTCCTGGTATGCCTCCCGGTTGAATCCGGTTGAATCATTCAGGTACGAATGATGGCACTGCTCAATCTGGAGCATATTTCCAAGTCGTTTGTGCATCATGGGAATGTCATCGAGGTCTTGAAAGGGATCGACCTGGAAGTGCAAGCGGGAGAGAGTCTGGCGGTGATGGGCGTGTCCGGTGCGGGGAAGTCCACCCTACTGAACATCATAGGAAGTCTGGAACCCCCGTCAGGGGGTGTGGTGACATTCAATGAGATGAACCTGTACAAAATGGATGAGAGGCCCCTCTCTCATCTGCGGAACCGGCAAATCGGTTTTGTCTTTCAGTTTCATCACCTCCTGCCGGAGTTGACTGCCTTGGAAAACACCATGATGCCGGCACTCATTGCGCGATATTCCAAGAAAACGGCAACGGGTATGGCTCAGAAGGTCCTGGACGATGTCGGGTTATCGAGACGGATGGATCATCGAGCAGGAGAGCTCTCAGGAGGAGAGCAGCAGCGTGTGGCTATCGCCAGGGCGCTCATCATGCGGCCGAAACTGATTTTGGGAGACGAGCCGACGGGGAACCTTGATTGGGTAACGGGGCGGGAGATTGTGGAACTTCTGCTCGAGTTCAGCAGGACGGATGAGATCGCCATGGTCATCGCCACCCACAATCGAAAACTGGCGGAACAGATGTCCAGAAAAATGGAGCTGATAGATGGCGAGATCGGGTAGATCAGACGTGGGGTCGAACAGGCGTATGGGGCACCGTGCGGCGAAGCGGGCAACAGGTCTCTTCTTGTGGCTTATTTCATTGGCTTTTTTTCTCCCGTCCGGTTCCGTCGCCCAAAATGTAAAAGAACCGGAATCTCTGGCGGTGCTTCCCTTCCGCATCAACGCATCAAAGCCGCTCGATCATCTTAAAAAAGGCCTTCAGGAAATGCTTTCGACCCAATTGCAATCGCTCGGTTTCAAGGTGATGGCCCCCGGCAAGGTCAATCAATACCCTCAGGCTTTTTCGAAGGTGTTTGAGAATCAGGATCTCATCGAATTGGGTCGGACAATGGACGTTCGCTGGGTGATTGCGGGCACGCTCACGCAGATCGGAGAAAAATCCAGTATTGATTTGCGGATCATTGACGCGTCTCAAAAACGGGCCCCCATGTTTATTTTCCTTGTGGTTGACGATATGGAAGGGCTTCCCGACAGGGTCCAACAACTGGCGGTGAAGGTCAACGACAGGATTCTGGGTGTCCCGAACGTGGAAAAGATTGTCGTCAAAGGGAATCGGCGCATCGAATCCGCGGCCATCCTGGCGGTCATCAGCACCAAGGAGGGGAATCGCCTCGATTATGACCAACTGGATAAGGACCTCAGAGAAATCTATAAGATGGGGTTCTTCAAGGATGTGGAGATGGAAACGGAGGACGGTCCCAAGGGAAAGGTCATCACCTTTGTGGTCACGGAGAAGCCGTCTGTGGGAAAGATTGTCTTTGAGGGGAACGAAGAATTCGATGAGGACGACCTGAACAAGGAATTGGGAATCAATCTGTATTCCATCCTTGACAACAACGAGATTAACCAGAGCATCCAGAGACTGAAGACGTTTTACAGGGAAAAGGGCTACTACAATGCGGAAGTAACGGAAACCACTGAGCCCATCCCGAATAACGAGGTCATGTTGAAATACAAAATAAAGGAGCATGACAAAGTCTACATCGAAAAGATCCAGTTTGTGGGGAACAAGGCCTTCGATGATGATGAACTCAAGGACATCATGGAGACCAGCGAGAAGTGGTTTTTGTCCTGGATCACCAAGGCCGGCGTGCTGGATAAGAAGAAGCTGGAATTTGACGCCAACAAAATCGCCTCTTTTTATCACAATCACGGATATATCAAGGCAAAGGTGGGTGAACCTCAGGTGCGTTATGATGAAAAGCTCGAAGGGCTCGTCATTACCATAGACGTCGATGAAGGGGAGTGCTACGGTGTTGACAAGGTGGCGGTTCAGGGGACATTGATTGAACCTGCTGCGGCGCTCCTAAAAAAGACGAAAATCGGAAAACAGAAGGTGTTCAACAGAGAGATCGTCCGGGAAGACATCATCTCTCTAAGAGACGTCTATGCGGATAAGGGGTACGCCTATGCCGAGGTCCGGCCGTTGATCAAGGAAGATGACGAAACCCATATGGCGGATGTGACCTATGATATCACCAAGGGGCCAAAGGTCCGGTTTGAACGGATTACCATTTCCGGTAATCAGATCACACGGGATAAGGTCATACGGCGAGAGTTGAAGGTCATCGAAGGGGACTATTTCAGTGGGAAGGCCATTAAGCAGAGTAACGAAAACTTGCATCGTCTCGGTTTCTTTGAAGATGTGCAAATCAAGACCAAAAAGGGAACCCATAAGGATACGATGGATGTAGATGTGGAAGTCAAAGAGCGGGGGACGCGTACCTTTAGTGTGGGGGCCGGGTACAGTGCCGCCTATTCGGCCTTTGTCATGTTCGAGATAGCAGACCAAAACTTTTTGGGTTACGGCCAGCAGCTACAGGCTACGGCCCGGATCGGCGGACTAAACACGGAGTTCGATATCAGTTTTGTTGAGCCTTGGTTGTTTGACAAACCCTTGTCTCTCGGCGCAAACCTCTATAAGTGGAAACAGGAATACGATGATTATACCCGATCCAGTTATGGGGGCGCCGTCAGCTTAGGCTTCCCATTGAAATTCGTGGATGACTATACCAGGGGGCTGGTGCGCTACGACTATGACCATGCCAACATCAGCGATGTGACCGAAACCTCAGGCCCCTTATACGATATGAAAGGGACCAATATAACCAGTAGTGCGTCCATTATCTTTAAACGGGACAGCCGAAACGATAACTGGAATCCAAGCCGCGGGTCCATCAACGAAATCTCCTTTCAATACGCAGGTGGATTTCTCAGAGGCGATGAGGAGTTCAATAAATACCAGGCCCGGACCGCCTGGTTCTTTCCCCTGTTTTGGGAAACCGTGTTCATGGCTCAGGGCCGGTGGGGATATATTCAAGACCGGGGACATTTATCGGTGTATCAGAAGTTCTTCCTAGGTGGCATCAATACCGTACGCGGTTTTAAGTATTGGAGCATTTCTCCGGTGGACGAGAACGGATATAAAATCGGCGGGACCAAGATGATGTGCTACAATCTGGAATACCGATTCCCGGTCCTTAAAGAACAGGGCGTGGTGGGCCTTGTGTTTTTCGACGCCGGTAATGTGTTTGGCGAGGATCAGAGCTGGACTTTCAGTGGCATCAGGAAGTCTGCCGGTGCCGGAGTCCGGTGGTATTCTCCCATTGGGCCGCTCCGCCTCGAATACGGGTTTAACCTGGAACCACAGGGAGATGAGCCATCCGGTCGCTGGGAATTCAGCGTGGGTGGGGCATTTTAAATAGCGATAAACAGGGAGGTTAAAATGAAGAAAACTATGTTCATGGTGTTGGGCGCACTGTTTATCTTTGCCGCGCAGGGCCAAAGTGCACTGGCGGGCGATGTGAAGATCGGTGTATTGGATATGAAAAAGCTCCAGCGAAATTCCACAAAATTTCAGGAGATCAGGAAGGAACTCAAGAAAAAGTACGATGGTCTTCAAAAGAAATTGGACGCTGAGCGGGCCCAGATCGACAAATTGCAGCAGGAGTTGCAGAAACAGAGCATGATGTTGAGCCTGGATGCCAAGGCGGGAAAGCAGAAAGAGTTGGAGAAGCGGAGCCGGCATTACAAGTATATGTACGGCGAGGTGACCCAGGAGATGAAGGATGCTGAAATGGAGGCCACTAAGCAGGTGGGAAAGGTCATTGAAGGCGTCGTCGGAAAGATCGCCAAGAAGGGGAATTACACCGTAATCCTGGAGCAAAGCACCATGGGCCTCATCTATTACGATAATCACTGATGCGTATTGCGGAGGTGGTGGGGGGAGAGATCGTCTGCGGAAGTGAAGAGACGACGATCAGTGGCATCGCATCTCTGGAGAGTGCCACTGCCGGAGAAATATCTTTTTTTGGCGACAGACGGTATAAGAAATTTCTAAAAGCGTGCGGGGCAGGGGCACTCTTGGTATCCCGAAAAACCGAGGACTTCGGAGGCCCCCAGGTGGTGGTTTCAAACCCACAGCTCGCCTATGCCAAGGTGGCCGCCCTTTTTGCGCCCTCCTTGAGGAGACATCCCGGAATCAGTGATCGGGCCTATGTGCATGAAACATGCAAGATTGGTCAGGATGTTTCGATTTATCCCGGCGTTTACGTGGAAGCGGATGCCGAGATCGAGGAAGGGAGCACGCTGTTTCCCGGGGTTTTCATCGGAGAGCGGGTGAAGATCGGTAAACGAACCCTCATATATCCCAATGTGACCATCCTCCGGGACTGCGTGGTCGGAAATGAGGTGATTATTCACGCCGGGACGGTCATTGGAAGCGATGGGTTCGGTTTCGTGAGAGACGGTGAGGAATCGGTGAAGATTCCCCAGAATGGGTCGGTCCACATTGAGGATCGAGTGGAAATCGGTGCCAACAACTGTATTGACCGGGCCGCCCTCGGCAAAACATGGATTAAGCGCGGCACAAAAACGGACAATCTGGTACAGATCGCCCACAATGTGGTGATTGGCGAAGATACCATCATCGTGGCCCAGGTGGGCATTTCAGGGAGCTGTACCATCGGAAGAGGCGTGGTCATTGCAGGGCAAGTGGGGATTATCGATCATGTCGATGTGGGGGACCGCGCCATGATCGGCTCCCAATCCGGGGTCGTCAAATCGGTTCCCGCCGGTGAGGTGGTCACGGGATCTCCGGCCATTCCCCACCGACGATTCCTCAAGATCACTGCATTGAGCGCGCGGCTTCCTCAGTTCCAGGATAGAATAAGCGTCCTTGAGAAGAAGATAGCGGCACTGGAAAACCCGGAAAAAATAGAGTAGGCGCCTATGGATCTCCCGCTGACATACGAAGACATTGTAAGGATCCTCCCGCACCGGTATCCTTTCCTGCTGGTTGACCGAATTGTTGAACTCACATTGGGAGAACGGGTGGTCGGCATCAAGAATGTGACGGCCAATGAACCCTTTTTCGAAGGTCATTTCCCGGGCAACCCGATCATGCCGGGCGTACTCATCATCGAGGCCATGGCGCAGACCGGTGGGATCCTGGCCCGTTTGTCTGTGCCCGGCGTAATGGAACGGGACGGAGGGGTCTTTTTTGCCGCCATGGACAAGGTCAAATTTCGTAAACCCGTTGTTCCGGGAGATCGGCTTCGATTCGAGCTTACCCCTCTGAGGAAAGGGTCGCGGATCTGGAAGATGGCCGGTAACGCCTATGTAGATGATCATCGGGTGGCGGAAGCCGAACTGGTGGCCACCATCGGCTGAACGATTGATTAAGCGGTGCATGTGAATAAAATGGAGATCCATCCTTCGGCAGTAGTGGAAACGGGTGCGGAGTTGGCATCCGGGGTAACGATCGGCCCATACAGCAGCATCGGCTCCCACGTAGCCATCGGCCGGGACAGCCGGATCGGCGCACACGTGGTCATCGAAGGGCACACCACCCTCGGCGAGCGGAATGTGATATATCCCTTTACCACCATGGGTACGCCGCCCCAGGACGTGGGGTATCGAGACGAGCCGACGCGGCTCATTGTGGGGAATGACAACGTGGTGCGGGAGTATGTCACCATTAACCGGGCCACCACCAAAGAGGACTGGGAGACGGTAATCGGCAATCATACCTATCTCATGGCCTATTCCCATGTGGCACACGACTGCCGACTGAGTGATTGGGTGATCCTTACCAACGGCGCCACCCTGGGCGGACACACACAAATCGGTGAATATGCCATTCTCGGGGCATTCCTGGCCGTACAACAGTTTGTTCGTATCGGGGCCCATGCCTACCTCGGCGCCAAGTCGGGAATCGACCGGGATGTCCCTCCCTTTGTGATTACGGCCGGTCCAAGGGCCAAACTCTATGGCATCAACCAAAAAGGTCTTTTAAGGAGAGGGTTCTCACAAGAGACCATTGATATCCTGAAGCAGGCCTACCGAATCATCTGGCGGGAAAACAAAAATTTTAAAGACGGCATTGCCCAGGTGAAGGAAACCGTCGAGTTGACGCCGGAGGTGCGAATGATTCTGGACTTCTTCAAGCACTCCAAGCGGGGTGTGCTCAGATGAGCGATGGGTGAACCATGGGCCGGGAGGGCGGAATCCTCGGTCTCATCGCCGGTGGCGGGCAGTTCCCCCTGCTGATCGCAGATGCGGCCAGGCAGCAGGGATTGCGAGTGGTGGCGGTGGCCCACAGAGATGAAACCGACCCGGGATTGACGGAGAAGGTGGATGAGATCGTCTGGGTCAAGCTGGGCCAGTTGGGCCATTTGATTCGTGCGCTTAGGAAAAACGGCGTCGACAAGGCCCTGATGGCCGGTACCATCACAAAGCGCAAGATGTTTGAGCATGTGATGCCGGATCTGAAGGGACTCGCCGTCATGTCCAAATTGGCCGTATTCCATGACGATGACATTCTAAGGGCAGTGGCGGCGGAGCTTGAAAAAGAAGGAGTGCTGATCGTCAGCTCCACCGCCTATCTTCCGGAACTGATTGCGCCGGAAGGCTGTCTGACCCGACGCAAGCCCACCAAGGAAGAAGAAGAGGACATTCACGTCGGCTGGAGAGTGGCCAAGGAACTGGGCCGCCTGGATACCGGGCAATGCGTGGTGGTCCGGAAGAGAACCATCCTGGCACTGGAGGCCATCGACGGAACAGATGCCACCATCCTCAGGGGCGGGGCTTTGGCCGGCGAAAAGGCCGTAGTGGTCAAGACCAGCAAGCCGGATCAGGATTTGAGATTCGACGTCCCTTCGGTGGGGCTAGATACCATAAGGGCGCTGTCAAGGGTAAAGGGATCCGTTCTGGCGATTGAGGCCGGACGCACCCTGATTTTTGACAAGTCGGAGACAATTGCTGAGGCAGACCGGCAGAAGATCTCTATTGTTTCGCTTAGCGAGGGGTATTTTTGATTCGTAAGGAACCAGGACAGTGAAAAATGACAGGTTAAAGGTTGCCGTTATCGGCGTGGGACATCTTGGAGAATTCCACGTCCAGAAATATAAGTCCCTTCCCGGCGTGGAACTGATCGGTGTTGCGGATATCAATTATGAACGTGCGGAAGAGATCGGCGGCCGTTACCACACGCGGGCCTACAGAGATCACCGGGAACTCGTGGATAAAGTGGACGCGGTTAGCCTGGCCGTCACCACGGAAATGCATTTTGAGGTGGCCAAGGATGTATTGTCCGAGGGCGTCCATATGTTGATCGAAAAGCCGATCACCTACGATTTGAGCGAGGCGGATACGCTCATCCGGATGGCAGATGAGAAGTCGCTGGTGCTTCAGGTGGGCCTTGTGGAGCGGTTCAATCCTGCGGTGAGGGAGATGGAGAGGCTCCTGAACAGCCCGGTTTTTGTAGAATCCCATCGAATGAATCTCTTTACCGTGCGGGGACTCGATGTGGATGTGGTCCTCGATCTGATGATCCACGATCTGGACATCATCCTTCATATCGTTCCCTCCGAGGTCAAAGAAGTGCACGCCGTGGGCATGCCCGTCATAACAGATAAGACGGACATCGCCAATGTGAGACTCGTATTTGAAGACGGGACCGCGGCCAACTTGACCGCCAGTCGGGTATCCGGGAAAATGCTCAGAAAGATCCGGGTGTTTCAGCCGGATGCTTACCTCTCCGCCGACTGCGGGAAGCGGCAACTCACCGTAATCAGCCTTGACAGCGAGCGGCGGGATGAGAATAATTTTCCGCAGGTGGCGACTCGGAAAAATCAATTCACAGACAGTGACCCTCTGGCCGATGAAATCACATCATTTGTTCACGCCGTTCGAAACGGATCCGAGCCCGTGGTGACCGGTAAAGACGGTCGAAACGCCCTCAGGATAGCCCTCAACATCATTCACCAGATTGAGAAAGGGTGTAAGCATTTCAAACCCCCCATATAATCGCAGGGATACCAAAAACGTGCTGATTGTGGCCGGGGAGGCGTCGGCGGATCTGCACGGGGCCAATCTGGTTCGACCCATAAAGCGCCTGCATCCCCATACCCGTTTTTGCGGTATCGGCGGCGATCAAATGGCGGCGGCCGGGGTGAAGATCACGACGCACGCCGGCGACATGGCGGTGGTGGGGGTGACCGAGGTGTTCCCCCGGCTGCGCACGTTTTTAGGTGCGGCCAAACGACTCAAGCGGATGATCAAGCACCATGCACCAGACCTGCTCATCTTAAACGACTATCCGGAGTTTAACATCCATATTGCCGGGGTGGCCAGGCGCTGCGGCGTGCCCGTCTTATATTACATCAGCCCTCAGGTATGGGCTTGGAGAAGAGGGCGGGTCAAGAAAATCGCCAGGCGTATCGATCGGATGGCCGTTATTCTTCCATTTGAAAAACGTTTCTATGAAGAAAAGGGCGTCGAGGTGGACTATGTGGGACACCCGCTCATGGATGCACTGCCTGCTCAAGACCGAGATGATCCATCAGAGATTCCGCGCTTCGAAGAAGCGCCATTCGTCATCGGGCTCCTGCCGGGGAGCCGAAGAGAAGAAATTCGACGCATGCTCCCGGTCATGCTCGAGTCGGTGGAGATCATTCGTTCCGCGTATCCGGACGTCGCCTGTCTCCTGCCGCTTGCGGACACCATCGATCGCGGATTCGTGGAGGATTTTATATCTCATTCCCGAATTAAGGTCCATGTGATAGCGCATCATGTCCATGACGTGCTCAAAAGGTGTCGCGTGGCACTGGTGACATCCGGCACGGCGACATTGGATGCCGCGGCAATGGAAGTCCCCATGGTCATTGGGTATCGGGTATCTCCCTTTTCCTACCATATGGGCCGATTGCTGATCAAAGTGCCGTATATCGGGTTGGTCAATCTTATTGCCGGGGAACGGGTGGTGCCGGAGGTGATCCAGGATGAGTTGACCCCGAATCGGTTGGCACAGGAGGCGCTGCGACTGCTGGCGGACGGCCAGATACGGACCCGCACTTTGGAAAAACTGAAAGCGGTGAAGCGGGCACTCGGAGATGCGGGTGCTTCCGAAAGGACGGCGCGCATCGCCCTGGGGATGATGAGCCATCAAACGATCCCAAAAGGTCTTTAGAGCTGAGGTAAGGAAATGGGGAAAACCATATTGGTCGTGGATGACGAGGCGAGCATCCTTCAATCTCTGGAAGGGATTCTGATCGATGAAGGGTATGATCCCGTTTGTGTGAAGGGTGGTTCGGAGGCCTTGGAAAAGATCGAAGAGTCGATTCCGGATCTGATCCTCCTGGACATATGGATGCCCGGGGTGGATGGGTTGGAGACGCTTCAGAGAGTCAAGCAGGACTATCCACAGGTCGAGGTGGTGATGATGTCGGGGCACGGCAATATTGAGACGGCGGTCAAGGCCACCAAAATGGGGGCCTATGATTTTATCGAGAAGCCGCTTTCCTTGGAAAAGCTGCTCCTCGCCGTTCGCAATGCCCTGGATCACGGGAGACTCGAAGAAGAGATCAATCTCCTAAAGGAGAGAGACCGGAATAAATATAACATCATCGGTGAGAGCAGGGCCATCAGGCAACTGAAGGAGCAACTGAGGATCGTGGCCCCCACCAATGCCTGGGTACTCATTTCAGGGGAGAACGGGACCGGCAAGGAACTGGTGGCCCACAACATTCATCAGCTCAGCAAGCGAAACAAAAAACCGATGGTGGAGGTAAACTGTGCCGCTATCCCCGAAGACCTCATAGAAAGTGAACTTTTCGGCCATGAAAAGGGGGCGTTTACAGGGGCTACATCCATGAAAAAAGGGAAATTCGATCTGGCGCACGAGGGGACTCTTTTTTTGGACGAGATTGGCGATATGAGCCTAAAGGCCCAGTCAAAAACCTTGAGGATTCTTCAGGAGCAGAAATTCGAGCGCGTGGGCGGGGCCAAAACCATTCACGTGGATGTTCGCGTCATTGCAGCCACCAATAAAGACCTGGAGGCGGAAATTGAGAAAGGCACCTTCCGGGATGATCTTTATTTTCGGTTGAATGTTATTCCCATGCGCGTGCCGCCCCTGAAAGAGCGGGGGGAAGACATCCCGAGTCTGGCAAGGGCCTTCATGGAGGAGTTTTCCATGAGCACCAACATCGAGCCAAAAGAGATGACCGAGGCAGCGGTAGAGATGCTCAAGGCATATGATTGGCCGGGGAATGTGAGGGAACTGAGAAACCTCATCGAACGACTGATGATCATGGTTCCGGATCGGGTGATTGACAGGGAAGATATTCCGGCCCCCTTCAACAAAGGTGCGGCCGCACAGGGAGATCTCGATGTCTCTCTTAGGGCGGCGTCACTCAAGGAGGCCAAAAACGAATTCGAGAAGGCGTTTATTGAATCGAAATTGAGAGAGTTTGACGGCAACATCTCACAGACCGCAGAGGCCATAGGCGTCGAACGGAGCAACCTCCACAAGAAAATCAAGGGGTACGGACTGGAGGGGTTCAGGGACTGACGTCCAAAAAGTGTCGGGTTTCGGGTGTCAGGGTTTATAGTCTACTAAATATTGAAACCTGAGAACTGAACCCTGCGCCGGTTACGGTCTAGGCTTGCTCCGGGTTCGTGTCCCCGAGGGATTAATAGTCTAGGAGGATCAGCGTTTGACCTGAGAGCCCTCTGATGACCGGATCCCCCCCTTGCGGATCCGATTCCTTCACCACCGGAAAGGTTTGACAGGTCAGGCCGGTCTCGATGAGGTCCGTTGTGGCGGGAGTCGGATCTGTTTTGCTGACAAGGTCTCTCTGCCCTACCTTCTCGAAAACCCCCGCTGCATAATCAAAGACCTGGGAATGTCGCGTGACGAGCGCGCCGTCTTCAGGAATCTCTGCGGCAAAGAGGCCCAGCCACGCCTCAACGAGTTGCCGTATCTGATGGTCGTTGACCCAAAGTGGGGAGTCTGCCACGGGAATATCCGATAAAGGGCCGGGCGGATCACCGGGGTCTTCTACGGCTTCCTGAAGTGGCGAGCCGGAAGCCCTCATCTGCCGTAACAACGCGTCGGCTTCCGACTGATTCTCCTCAAATGCATTGGCCAGGTGCAAAATGAGGTGCCATTTCAGCGCCGCGGATTCACCCGAAGGGTGGGGGCGGCCCCCCATTAGCCGGAGCGCCTGCCGGATATCCCATGAGGCGTCTTTTGTGTGACCAGTGTCAACGAAGGCCCCGTATCCCCTTCCCGGATTCTGTCTCATCCATTCCTGATATTCCGACACCACCCGCCTCAGGTTTTGTTCGGGCTTCATGGCTTTGGCCGGGCGGATGATTTCCAGGGAGGCGTCACCGCCTTTTTCCATCTCGATTGGATCCATATCCCACGGCCGGCAGAGAACCACCCGGCCGAAACGGGTCAAGAGTGTCTGCGCTCCGGCCGGGTCAATGGTGGTCTCGGGAAAGAGAATGACGGTTCGTGTGGATAAGCCGTGTCCTGTTTTATTGGAGTTCTTTGATGTCGGCATAGAAGTCGAGTGATTCCGGATTGCTCAACGCGTCCCTGTTTAAGACGGGCTTTCCTTCAATCATTTTCTTGACGGCGATCTCCACCTTTTTCATGTTCAGCGTGTAGGGAATGTCCGGTGTGGCGATGATCTTGGCCGGCACGTGTCTTGGAGACGCGTTGGTTCTGAGTGTGGTCTTGATTTTCTTTTTTAGGTCTTCGGTTAATTCATGGCCTTCGGCCATTTTGACAAAGAGGATCACGCGGACGTCGTTTTCCCAGTTTTGACCCACCACCAGGCTGTCTTCGATCTCATCCATCAGTTCCATCTGCCGATAAATTTCTGCCGTGCCGATTCGCACACCGCCGGGATTGAGGGTGGCGTCCGACCGCCCGTATATGACCACGCCGCCGCGGTCGTTGATTTCGATATAATCCCCATGCCGCCAGACATTGGGGTAAACATCGAAGTAGGCGTCGTGGTACCGCTTCCCGTCCGGGTCGTCCCAGAAATAGATGGGCATGGATGGCGCGGGTGCGGTGCAGACCAGTTCGCCCTGCTGGTTGGTGACCGGCTTTCCGTTCTCATCGAATGCTTCCACCTTCATGGCGAGTTGTCTGCACTGGAGTTCGCCGGCATACACCGGGTCGAGGGGGTTTCCCCCGGCAAAACAGCCGTTGATGTCCGAACCGCCGGAAATGGATGCCAGTTGCAGGTCCGATTTCACTTCCCGGTAAATATATTCAAACCCTTCCACCGAAAGCGGGGATCCGGTGGACAAGATGGTCTTCAACGGGGTCAGATCATAATCGTTTCCGGGTCGTACCCCGGCATTCTGCAAAGCCGCAATATATCCGGCACTGGTCCCGAACAGTGAGATTTTCTCATCCTGCGCCAGCTTCCAGAGGGCGGCGGGGTCCGGATGAAACGGGTTCCCGTCAAACAACACCAGTGTCGCCCCCACGGCGAGAGAACTGGTGAGCCAGTTCCACATCATCCACCCGCAGGTGGTGAAATAAAAGATGGTATCTTCCCGTTTGAGGTCGCAGTGGAGCATGAGTTCTTTGAGATGGTTGACAAGAATCCCCCCTGCACTCTGCACCATGCACTTGGGAAGCCCGGTGGTTCCGGAGGTGAACATGATATAAAGGGGGTGATCTGCCGGGAGCTGTTCAAAGGTCAGCTCCAATGAATCGTCCGAGGATTTGAATTCCCGGTAATCCACGGCTTTGGGTAACCGGCTCAGGTCGAGATCGGTTTTCGTATAGGGGACCACCACGACCTTTTCTATGGATGGGAGTTCCTTGAGGATGTCGGCAACTCGTCCGAGGGAATCGAATTTCTTTCCCTTGAAAGAGTATCCGTCGGCCGTAAACAGCATCCGAGGCTTGATCTGGCCGAATCTGTCCAGCACGCCCTTCATCCCGAAATCCGGAGAGCATGACGACCAGGTGGCCCCCAGGCTCGTGGCGGCCAGCATGGCAATGATGGCCTCCGGCATGTTGGGCACGAAACCGGTCACCCGGTCTCCGGGCTGAATGCCGTGGTCTTTGAGGGACTTGGCCACTTGGGCTACTTGCGTGTAAAGCGCTTTATAGGTCATTTTTATGGCCGGTTGATCTTCGCCCTTGAAGATCAGCGCGGTTTGATCGTCCCTGTATCTAAGGAGGTTTTCCGCAAAATTGAGACGGGCCCCTTCAAACCACTTGGCCCCGGGCATTTTGGTTAAATCGTTAACGACCTGCGTATATTTTTTCGAGGCCTTGATGTCGGCAAAATCCCACACGGATGCCCAGAAATCAGGGATGTTGTCGATGGACCATTGGTAAAGGGCGTTGTATGTAGTGAAGTCCGTGTTGTATTTTTCATTGATGTAGCCCATGAATCGGTACATGTTGCTCTGTTTTACCCGCTCCTCTGAGGGTTGCCATAACATCTTTGCCATTTTCAGCCTCCTTGATGAATTTTAAAGAATAGTCTCCCCATCCGGGGATTGTGTGTCACTGTGCTTTAGGTGGGGCACGGCCTATCGGCACCTTGTGCCGGAGATGCCGTCTCTTTATCCCGATTGATCCCCGTTGAGCGTCTGAAGCGCGAGAAACAGTGCCTGGGTTCCGGACCGGCCGTGTCCTTGGGCCTTGAGCGCGATGTAGAGTTGCTGGACCAGTGCGAGTCCGGGGAGGGAGAGGTCGATTGCACGGCACTCGGCCAGGGCGATGCCCATGTCCTTTATAAAATGCTCCACGAAGAATCCCGGATCGAAATTTCCCTTGGCAATGCGGGGCCCCAAATTGTTGACGGACCACGACCCGGCGGCCCCCTTGCCGATGATGTCGATAACCGCCTGCATGTCAAGACCCTGTTTGTGGGCATACAGAAGGGATTCGCAGGCCCCGATCATGTTCCCGGCCACCAGAATCTGATTGCTGACCTTTGTGTGCTGACCGCTTCCCGCTTCCCCCATGTGGGCGATAGTGGCTCCCATGAGCTCAAACAGGGGAAGAACCGTGTCAGATACTGCTTTTTTGCCGCCCACCATGATGGCGAGGGTTCCGTCTCTGGCCCCCACGTCCCCGCCGGACACCGGGGCGTCGAGGCTGTCGATGCCCCTCTTTTCCGCTTCTTCCGCGATGGTTTTGGCCAGCGCCGGTTGGCTGGTGGTCATGTCCACCACGATATCCACTGGATTTTCGGCCGCAAAAATGCCCTTCTCTCCAAAATAGACCTCCTCCACATCTTTCGGGTACCCCACGATGGTGAAGACAATGTCGGTCCTTTCCGCCACATTCTCCGGCGAATGGCACCACGTGGCGCCTCCGTCTAAGAGTGTTTTTGCCTTTTCTTTTGTGCGGTTATAAATGAAGAGTTCGTGTCCGCCCTGTTGAAGGTGCCCGGCCATGGAGGCCCCCATGACACCCGTCCCAATCCATCCCAGTCTCATAAGATTAAGACCCTCCCTTTTTTATCCAACGGTTTATGGTTGAGGTTGATTTAGGAAAAAATTAAGTCGCCCATGCCCAAGCGCACATCCTCGCTTTTTCTGGGACCATAGACAATTTTGATCTATTTTGCAAGAGTTGAAGGATGCTTCTCATTGGGTCTCAAGTCGCCGACCGGACGATTGTTGTACATTTCCTTGGATTTAATGCCGCCGGTTTTAGCCGGCTTTCTTTAAAAGAGCCGTTCATTATGCATCTCCCCCTACGCTCGGTACGCCTTTTGAACTGGCGCCCTTGGGATAGGCGATCCAGTCCGGTGCCTTGCGCGGCTTCCACCGTTTACCATAGATGAGATTGTCCACGTAGGGAAAGACCCATCTCGAGAGTTCGGATCGACGCAGCATGGTTTTCACCAGCCTGTGAATGGTACGATGGGGGCGGGCAAAGGGACATACGGCCATGCATACACAACAGTCGGTGCCGATTTTCCCCCAGTAGTCGAAACAGGTCTCTTCATTGAGTTTCCATCGCAGCATCCCCCGCTCCACGGTTTTGTTTCGGGGAATTGACTTGGAAGGGCAGGAATCTGCACATTTGAGACAGGCCTCGCAAAACCGCTCCGCTCCTAAATCAATGGGCGCGTCAGGAACCAGGGGCATGTCGGTCTGCACTGCAAAGAGGCGAACTCTGGGGCCGTATTTTTCGGCAATGAGATAGCCCTGCCGGCCCAGTTCCCCTAGGCCCGCATTGATGGCCATGGGAACCAGCAACGTGTCGTAGTGACGGTTATGTTCGGCCACGGCGCAATACCCCATGGTCCCCAGCCATTGGGCGAGGATGGTGGTGATATAGGCACCTCTGGCGTAATTGTATCCGCTTTCCACTACCGACGGGGTGTGGGGCGCGGTGGTTACCAGATCATGGTCCATGGCCGTGGCCACCACCACGGCATAGGGGAGGGGCGCCGGTATTTCTTTCCCCCATTCGTCCCATTCGCCGTAGTGGATCTCTCCCTTATGACTGTAGGTCCATCTCGGATCGATTCTGCAGACGCCTACCAGGTCGGCGCCCAGGTGTCGGGCCCATCCCTTGATGATTCGAGTGGCCGTCTCGGGATCCATGTCGGCCGGCGGAGGCGTTTTGGTCCTGCTGGCATAGGTGCTCTGAGCCGCAGCCGCACCCGGTGACACACGGGCCTTCTGGCCCAGCATGTTGGGCAATTCAAAAGCGGAAACCAGCATGGAAACGTTGGGCCGATAGGACCCGTCGATGGAACCGGGCTTACCGAGAGGGCCGCCCCGTGCCCGTCGCGCGTCGTCATAGGCCTTGTGCTCCGGATGCATCTCGTAGTAGCGGTCATACACCTCTGAACCGGGGATGAGACAACGGTTTCGGGCGAACATGATGCCCCGTTCGTCCATGCGTGTGAAACCGGCTCCGCTATCTGCCATGTAGCCTTTCGCACCCTGCAAAGACCGGGCGTTTTTCTTGAAAGGGATGAAAAATAAGCCCAGAGCGCCGAGCACAACAGCGAATGCACACGCCAGGAGTATTCGGAAAGGGGGCCATACAAGGATGAGGATCCCCAGGATTAGATGGACGGCCATGCCCATGGCGCCGATCTTGGGGGCCCGGGGTTCCTGTTCCCTCAAGGATTCGTAAGTAAACAGACCGGCCATCACCAGAAACCCGACGTTCATCAGCGACAAGACCCAAGCCAAACCCGTGTCAAAGGACATGATTGATCTCCGAATCACCTCATGAGGTTGGGTAGAAAAAGGGCAATTTGGGGAAATATCATTAAAAACACCTCCGTTGTGTGAATGGCCAGGAGGAAGGGAAGGGCCCCTTTGAAGATGATTTCCTGGGGAATG
>JARRPY010000017.1:0-17750 GCA_037382425.1 Deltaproteobacteria bacterium | reverse complement strand
GGGCGTCGGCTCGTGCGTCAGATCGAGCCGTTAGTTGCAGGTCAGATCATTCAGGTGAGAGGAAAAGGTGACAGGGACCACGGCTTCGACGGACCGTCACGGGCCGGGGACGGCCTGGTGGACATGGCCCAGATAGAGACCCGCTAGACATCATCATGCTGAGGGAGACCTGAGCGGAACCACCGAAGCCGACCCTGAAGGCAACGCCTCGAGGTTTCCCACACCTGATAAGGCAAGGCGAGTTCGAAGCAGGATGAAGTAGCAGACGACCCGCCACCCGGAAGAGGAGGAAACCATGAACTTTAAAATACTCGTTATCGATGATGAATCGATCGTCGGGGAGCGCCTCAAGGCATTGCTCACAAGGGATGGGCATCGGGTGGAAAGCTTTGTCAGTCCGCTGGCGGCCTTGGAGCGCCTCGGAGAGGCGGATTTTGACATCGTCATCACCGATATCCGCATGGGGGAAATGGATGGGATCCAGGTATTGGAGAGCGTGTTGGAGAAATCGCCGTCCACCCAGGTGATTATGATCAGCGGATACGCCACGCTCGACTTGGCCAAGGAATCCCTGAACAAGGGCGCCTTTGACTTCATTGCAAAGCCTTTTAAACTCAAGGAGGTCCGGCACACAATCAAGAAGGTGGCCAAATTCCTGGAGCGGGAAGATTCCCGGCCTCAAGGAACCGCATCCGCATGAGGGTGACCATAGGGCGGCTCAGTGGACGGATGACCCTTTAAGATTTTGCCGGATGGAATAGAAACCGGCAACAGGGAGGAAGAATCGAAGTGGAAATATACAGAAGTCAGATGGAGAAGATCCTCAAGGAAGCAGAAGATGCGGTTGTCATCACCAATCCCAAGGATAGGGCCAAAGCCCTCAGGCTCAAAATCTTGTATCGATGGGCCTACTGGATGGACCGTGTAAAGGGTCGTTTTCACAGGCGCCGGGACACCCATCCCCCCATCCAGAAGTAACCCAGGAACAGGAAAGAGCCAATGGAACCATTGACAACGCAAATGATTTTGGTGATGGGGATGATCGGTCTGGCCGTGTTTTTATTTGTGGTCGAGTGGGTGCGCGTGGATGTGGTGGCCATTTTGATGATGGTCTCCCTCCCGCTGCTTCACCTGGTCACCCCCAAAGAGGCCTTCATCGGCCTGAGCAGCAACGCCGTGGTCTCAATCATTGCCGTGATTATCATCGGCGCCGGACTCGATAAGACCGGCATCATCAACAAGATGGTCAACCCCATTGTCAAAGTGGCCGGCAACAGTCCCTCACGAATTGTCATCGCCATTTCGTTCACCGTGGCCATCATTTCCAGCTTTATGCAGAACATCGGCGCTGCTGCACTCTTTCTCCCCGCAATACAGCGCGTGAGCAAATCGCTCAAGATCCCGATCAGCAAACTGCTGATGCCCATCGGCTTCAGTGCGATTCTTGGCGGAACCGTGACGCTGGTGGGATCCAGTCCGCTGATCCTTCTAAACGACCTGGTGGCACCATTTCACCTCGAGCCTTTCGGTCTGTTCGATGTGACCCCTATCGGCCTGGGACTCGTCCTCGCCGGCATCGCCTGCTTCGTGCTTTTCGGACGGTTCATCCTGCCCAAGGGGTCGGAAACCGAATCAGAGGAATCGGGCGAAACAGAGCAATCGAGCCACCAGGAACAGATCGGCGAGGCCTATGAACTGCGGACGCCGGATGACTTCACCCATTACCGGGACCCGGTGTATATCGATGATCTTCGGAGACGATACCTGGTCAACGTGGTGGCAGTGATGGAGCCGCCGGATTTCAAGCGGATGAGCCCGGCATCCGATATGGAGGTGAGATCCAACATGGACCTGGCCGTATACGGCAGGGGAAAAGACGTCAAGCGCATGGCCAAGCAGGAAGGAATGGCCCTGAAAGAAAAACTCGAGGTCTTTTCAAATGAGGTGGCCGAAAGTACCTCCGGGACGGTTGAGGCGGTGGTGGCCCCCCGCTCGCCCATGGTCGGAAAGACCTTGGCGCAGGTCGAACTTCAGGATCGATTTCGCGTGACCCCTTTGGCCATACATCGGCACGGGGAGACCTATCGGGCCGAGATCGGAGATCTGATTTTGGGGGTGGGCGACGCCATCCTTCTTCACGGAACGTGGAATCGACTCCATGCCCTTCATGAGGAAAGGACCCTGTTGTTTACCACCCCGATTGATGTGGACCTGATGCGACCCGAAAAGGCCGCTTTTGCCGGATTCTGGCTGGCGACCGCTCTGATCATGATTATGATCTTCCATATTCAGCTCTCTGTCTGTCTCATGACCGGGGCCCTCGGGATGATTGTAACAAAGGTCCTCAGCATAGACGAGGCCTACCACTCGGTGGACTGGCGGACTATCTTCCTGCTGGCGGGTTTGATTCCGTTGGGAATCGCCACTGAAAAGACCGGAACCGCCGAATGGATCGCCCATACGGTCCTGAATGCGACCGGCGCGGTATCCCCCATCGTTCTATTGTCCATTGTCGGTGTGGCGCGACCGTCCTCCTGGTGCCGCTGGTGGTCAACATGGCCATAGAGGCCCATGTGGATCCCCGGATGACCGCCCTGGTGGTGGGACTGGCCACGAGCAATTCGTTCATCCTCCCCACGCACCAGGTCAATGCCCTCTATATGGGGCCAGGAAGGTACAAGAGCATCGATTTCCTGAGGGCTGGCGCGGTGGTCAGCGTGGTATTTCTGGTGGTGATGATCGGCATCATTGCCCTTTTCTACGGCGTTTGAGGCCAGACGGATCACCAGGTGTCAGGGCTCGGGTGTCGGGGTTATTGTTTGCTGAAACCCGAAACCTGAACACTGGCCACCGATTTGGTTGGGGCCCGAGGCCTGCATCGTCTAATTATGATCTTAGAAAATTATCAGAATAAAGGAGTTACGGTTCATGGCAATCATCACCATTTCACGCGGTTCATACAGTAAGGGAAAGGAGGTGGCCGAGAAGGTTGCCGAATGCATGGGGTATGAGTGCATCAGCCGGGAGGTTTTGCTGGATGCCAGTGACCGGTTTAATATCCCGGAAGTGAGACTCGTTAAGGCCATTCACGATGCACCGTCCATACTGGACCGATTCGGTCATCAGAAGCAGGCATTCATCGCCTATATTCGATATAGCCTTGCCCGCCGTGCCCAGAAGGACAATGTGGTGTATCATGGGCTGGCCGGTCATCTTCTGTTGAGTGGTATCCCCCATGTCCTAAAGGTGAGGATCATTGCCGACCTGGAAGACCGGGTAAAGAGCGAGATGCGCAGGGAAGGGGTGAGCGAGAATGAGGCCCGCACCCTCATTATTCGGGATGACCAGGAAAGGCGAAAGTGGACCCGGACCCTTTTCGGTCAGGACCCCTGGGACAGCGCCCTTTACGACCTGGTTATCCACATTCGTGAGCTGACGGTGGACGACGCCGCGAGATTCACCTGCGAGGCGGCTCAGCTGAAGCCATTCGAAACCACACCGGAGGCGAAGCAGAAAATGAATGACCTGGTTGCCGCCTGTGAATTGAAGGCTGCCCTGTTGGACGAGTACCCGGATGTGCGCGTCACATGTGAATACGGCACCGTTCTGATTTACACCAAATCAGGGGAACGCATACAACACAAACTGCATGAACGGGCCTGGAAACTGGCCCAGAAAATTGACGAGATTCATCACCTTGAGGTCCATGCCGGTGTCGTCCCACCGCCCCGCGCGGTTTGACGGACAGCGCTTGGATTGGTTAAAAATTGAAGACGGAAACCTAAAAACGGGGAACGTGAGATCATGTCTATCATCATTCTTTCCTCAGATTCGTTAGAAAAGGGAAAAGAAATCGCACAGAAGACGTGTACCGTCCTGGACTACGGTCTGGTGGATAGAGGCCTTCTGAGTGTGATTGAGTCGCGATGCGAAGTCCCTAGGGATAAGCTGGAGTGGGCCTTGGACGAACTTCCTTCTTCCCGGGGACGGGCGGCCGATCTACAGCGGCAAGCACTCGGTTACATCCAGGCAACCACTTTGGGCGAGCTTCTTAAAGACAATTTGGTCTGTTACGGGCTTGCCGCACACCTCTATGTCCTCGGTGTCTCGCACGCCCTTCGCGTGCGTATCCTCGCGGATCCCAAGGAACTTATAGAAGAGATATCTCTTCTAGAAAAGGTGTCGATGGAAAAGGCCCGTGACCTTATGGCGCGCCGACGCAAACTGCGCCAAGACTGGTCCCTGACCCTTTATGGCCAGGACGAGACCGATCCTTCGCAGTACGATCTGGTTATCAGCCTCAGTCAGATTGATACCGAGGAGGCCGTCAAGATCATTTCCCAAACCGTGGACTATCGCCGGTTCGCGCCCATGACCTATTCCATCAACTGTCTCAAGGACGCCGAACTGTCCAGCAGGGTTCATGCCTGTCTCCGGGACAAATTCCCCAGTGTCAAGGTCCGTGCCGATGGGGGCACCGTTGTCGTGGAGACAAAGGGGTCTCGCCGTAATAAACTGAAAACGGCCGCCACCATTAAGGAAGTGGTTCAACCCATGGAAGGCGTCGATTATGTGGAGGTTCATGTGCTGAACAAGCTGTTCAAAAAAGCCCCTGCCCGTTCCATATGATCTCGAGATACCGACCGTTTGGCCGAAATAAATAGGAGGGTGTATCCATGTCCGAAAGACTGACCGTTCTACTCATAGATGACGAGCCGATCGTCGGCAAACGTCTCGGGCCGGCCTTGACCAAGATCGGCTGTGACGTGGAGGCGTTTGAGGATCCGAAAGAAGCGTTGAAGCGAATCGATCAAAAGACCTTCGACGTGGTGGTGACCGATATCCGGATGGACGAAATCGACGGCATGCAGGTCCTTGATCGCGTCCGGGTGCAATCCCCTCGGACCAAGGTCATTATGATTACCGGATATGCCATGATGGAGCTGGCGAGGGAAGCGATGGAAAAGGGCGCCTTCGACTTTATCGCAAAGCCCTTCAAGGCCAAGGACTTGAGAGAGGTCGTCGCGAAGGCCGCCAATGCGCTGGGCGCTTCGGTAGCCTTGGAGAACGCGGCGGCCGGCCGATAGTGACACCGCCGGCTTCATGCCATCGACATCCAAAAGTCTTATTGCGGCCATATGATCGCAAACGGGGTTTTGAGTGGTTTTTCGTCAAGAAACCAGAATCCTGGGCGCCTTCAAACCCCATTTCTTCGTCTGTTCTCCCTTACCTCACCTCCGAGGGCTTGATCTGAAACAGCCCTACCCCAGAAAAAGCCTTGGGAGGCCTCTTTTCTTACCGGGCTTTTGATAATCCTCTAAAACCGTTGGTTTTTGTAATGAATATAGGTGCGAACTGGAATTCAGAATCCAGTATACAGGAGTCAGAATAAGGCCCAAATTCCTAAGTCTTCCTAATTCTTGATTCCATTTTACCACCTCAAATGGAGATCAATTCTCCCGAATTTATAGAGACCTTTAAGGAGTAGCGGGTCAGAAATTTGAAATATTATTTACACCCTTACTGCTTCCGTGATAAAGTGAAATATTTCTTAAGATGCCTGTCCTTAGACGTTTTAACCCTGATTGACACCATCGGATTCCGGCTTTTGCGGTAACGATGGAAAGGGCGTTTCAGACATTTTATTGTATATGGAGAAAAGACGTGCGGCTACCAGCATTTGATTATAGATCACCTGAGGATCTTGAGACGGTGCTCGGACTTCTGGATACGCATCGGGATGAGGCCAAGGTCCTTGCCGGTGGGACCGACCTTCTGGTGCGGATGAAAAAAGGGGTCATAAGGCCGAAGGTCCTGATCAGCCTAAAGGCCCTGAATGAGCTGTCCTATATCAAGGAGGAAGAGGATTGTATTCGAATCGGGGCCAGAACGAACTTGGCCGATGTGATTGCCTCAGACGCGGTTCGACAAAAGGCCAGGGCGCTCTTTGAGGCCTGTGAGAAGATCGGTGCCGTCACCCTACAGCATCACCGGGGCACCATCGGCGGCAATATTCTCCAGGATAACCGGTGTTACCATTACAATCAGTCCGGTTTTCACCGGTCCGGAAGGCAGGCCTGCCATAAGGATGGCGGACAGATCTGCTACGCCCGTGATGACTCAGACCGGTGCCATTCCACCTGCCAGTCGGATGGGGCCACCGCCCTCATGGCCTTGGGGGCGAAGTTGCTTATTTCGAGTAAAGGGGACCAGCGGGAGGTGGATCTGGATAATTTTTATACGGCCGACGGCCTCCGGCCCCACGATATGGAGCCCAACGAACTCCTGAAGGAAATCATCATCCCAGTGGGGTGCGGACACAGCGCCTACAGACGGCTGGCCTACCGGTCCGCCATCGATTATCCGATTGTTTGCGCGGGGGTGTTGCTGAGGACGGATGCACACCAAAGAGATACCATCGAGGAGGCCCGGATCGTTGTGGGGGCCATGGGAAGAGCCCCGCTCCTCTTGACCCAGGACGCCGCTTTTCTCAAAGGGAAAAAACTGGATGATACGAGGGCCTTCAAGAAGGCGGCCCAAAAGTCCATGAAGAGTGCCGCCGCATTCGCGGTCCACAATGTGGGGTCAACCGTGGAATACCGGTGTGAGATGGTGTCTCTCATGGTGTTTCGGGCCCTGGAAGAGGCCGCACAGGCGGCAGAAGATGCGACGATTTGACGCTTTTATACACGGAGTGTTGAGATGGAAAAGATACCCATCACCCTGAAGGTGAACGGCATATCCCATGAACTGACGATTTATCCGAACGATACCCTATTAGATGTGCTGAGAGAGGCGCTGGACCTGACCGGCTCAAAGGAAAGCTGCGGGGAAGGGGTCTGCGGATCCTGTACCGTGCACATGAATGGGAAACCGGTCCGGTCTTGTCTCACCCTCGCCTTGGAGGCCCAAGGTGCGGAAATCAAGACGGTGGAGGGTCTGGCCGAAGGGGAGGATCTCTCCGATCTGCAGCAGTCCTTTATCGATCACGGCGCGGTGCAGTGCGGATTTTGCACCCCCGGCATGCTCATGTCGGCGGACGCCCTCTTACATGAGAATCCAACGCCGAATGAAGATGCCATCCGCGAGGCCCTTGCCGGCAACATCTGCCGGTGTACGGGGTATGCAAAGATTGTCACGGCAGTGGCCCACGCGGCCAAACCGGCGGGCGACTGTCCCGACTGCAAAGCAAAGGAGTGAGCCATGACGGATTATGCCCTGATCGGAAAACGAATGCCCCGGGTGGATTCCAGGGCTAAAGTGATGGGGAAGGCCAAGTACACCGCCGATCTGAAGCTCCCCGGGATGCTGGTGGGAAAGGTCAAGCGAAGCCCTTACGCCCATGCCCGCATCCTGAATGTCGATACATCGAAGGCCGAGGCCCTTCCGGGCGTCAAGGCAGTGGTAACGGGGAAGGATACGGCGGGGGTGAAATGGGGGGTTTTCCCCTACACCCGGGACCAGCAGTTCATACAGGTGGAAAAAGTGAGATACATCGGGGATGAGGTGGCCGGTGTGGCGGCCGTCGACGAAGAGACGGCACTTCAGGCACTCGATCTCATCGATGTGGAATACGAGGAGTTGCCGGCCGTATTCGATCCCATGGCGGCCATGGCATCCAAGACGGAACTCATTCACGAGGAATATCCCAACAACATCAATATCCACGTCCATATCGACACGGGGAATGTGGATGAGAATTTCAAGAAGGCCTACTATGTCCGGGAGGACACCTTCACCGCACCGGAAGAGTCCTATTTCCATGCCGAACCCTATGCGGTGGTGGCCCGCTTCGACCACGAGGACTGCCTGGAGATCTGGTGCCCCAACGGCGGGCCTCATATGAAATCCAAGCCGCTCTCAAACGCATTCAAGCTGCCCCTTCATAAGGTGAAGGTCAGAAAAATCGCCATCGGCGGGGCCTTCGGGGGGCGGTCTGAAATCTGCCCGGCCGACTACATCTGTGCCCTTCTTGCCAAAAAGACGGGGAAACCGGTTAAGATCCAATTTACTCGGGAAGAAAACACCGTTTGCACCCGCCAGGGGCACGCCATGATCACCACTCACAAAACCGGTGTGGACAAAGAGGGCCGGGTCATCGCCCGGGAAACGACCTGTTACATGGATGGCGGCGCCTATTCCAGCACCGGTCCCATTGCCACCAGTGTGCCGTTTCTCTCCATGGAACAGGCCTATCGAATGGACAGCGTGCGGTACAACGGCTACCGGATCTATACCAATAAGCCCATCCGGGGAATGATCCGGGTCCACGGCCGGGGCTTTGCCTGCGGGGTGGATACCCAGCTCGACATGATCGCGGATTATCTCGGCATCGACCCGGTGGAGATGCGACTGAGAAATTCCCGGCAGCCGGGGGACACCACTTGCACAAAATCCCTGGTGGCGTCCTGCGCCATGGACGAGACCATTCACAAGGCAGCGGAGACATCAGGGTTCAAGGAAAAGTGGGGAAACCTGCCGCCATACCATGGCATCGGCATCGGGACCAACTCCGTGCAGACGGGATTTCCCATGGGAATCCGGGGCGGGTCCCAGGCCTTCATCAAATTCAACGAGGATGGGGAGGCCACGGTCATGTCGGGGGTGGTGGACAACGGCCAGGGCAATGAGAACATGCTGGTCCAGGTGGCGGCCGAGGAACTGGGGCTCCTGCCCGAAGACATCCATCTCGTGTCCGCCGATACCGAGACCACCTCCTCGGACCCCGGTTCGTATTCTCAGGTCTCCACCTTTGTGGGGGGGCAGGCGGTTCAGGTGGCGGCCAGAAAGTGCAGGGAAAAACTCTTTGAGGTGGCGTCCAAAGCATTAAAAGTGCCTCCGGAAAAACTCGAAGCCAAAAACCGCTTGATCCTCGTCAAGGATGACCCGGAAACGTCCATACCCATCAAGAAGGTGGTGAGGATCGCCCTGTTGAACTTCACTTCCGTCAATGCCCAGGGCGGGTACTGGCCCAAAGTAGACATGAAACGGGAGTGGGTTAAGAATCCCTATGGCCAGATGTGCGAAGCCTTTTCATTCGGGACCACCATTGTGGAGGTCAAGGTGGACCCGGAAACAGGCCAGGTGACGGTGCTCGAAGCCACGGCCGCACAGGATGTGGGATACGCCCTCAATCCCCTGGCCCTGGAAGGCCAGTTCGAGGGATCCATTGCCATGGGCGGCCAGGGCGGCATGCTGACCGAGTACCATGAATGGAAGGAGGGGCGCTGTCTCAATTCCACCATGCTCGACTATAAGGTGCCTCTGGCCTGTGATATGCCCAAGATCAACAGCATCATCGTGGAATCGGTGGATCCCCATGGACCCTACGGGGCCAAGGAGGCGGGGATGTCCATCGCCATGTCCGCTGCCCAGGCCTACAGTGCCGCGGTCAGCAATGCCATCGGGGTCTATATGGATGCCTTTCCCCTGACGCCCGACAAGATACTCGAAGCCATCAAGGCGAAAAAGGCAAAAGGTGCGGAAACGGAAGATTTGAGCAAGATGGCGGCCAACTGAGGTTGCCTCTTAGGTATTAGGTGTTAGCTGTCAGGGACTCGGTAACAAACAATCCCGCTGCTGGCGGGATCTCGTTTCACTCCGACCAGCAACAGCTAAGGCGTAATCAATGACTGATACGTTCATATAAGGAGGATTGATGCGAGCAATTATTATCGGCGGCGTCGGCGGCATGGGCCAGGGCGTGGCCAGAGATTTGGTGAAACAGGATCGGGTGACGGATGTGATTTTGGCGGATCTCTATCCGGATCCGGACAGGCTCTCCAAAAAACTGAGGGACAATGACAAGACGAAACTCATAAAGATGGATGTGAACGACCATGCATCCATGGTCGACGCGTTCAAAGAGGTCGATGTGGTCATCAACACGGCCGGACCGTTTTATAAGACGGCGGTTCCGGTGGCCAAAGCGGCGGTGGAGGCCAAAGTCAACTATATCGACATCTGTGATGATTATGAAGGGACCGAAATCCTCTTTGAATCGGACATCGACCAACTGGCCAAAGACGCGGGAATTACCGTACTCACCGGTATGGGATCGGATCCGGGCACCAATAACGTCCTGGTCAAGTGGTATGCGGATCGGTTAGACCGTGTGGACGACATCTACCTTTACTGGGTGGTCAGTATTGCCGAACTGGCCGGGGCCGCCTGGGACCACAGCCTTCATATGACCTTGGGGCAGATCCCCCAGTATATCGACGGCAAACTGGTTCATGTGGAGGGCGGGACCGAACCGGTGGCGGAAACCTTTCTGGAGCCTTTGGGCACCTGCCATGTCCGGTACGTGGGCCATCCCCAGCCGTTGACCATTCCCAAGTATATCAAAGACGTGCAAAACGTGATCATCAAAGGGTCCCTGATCCCCCTTTGGGTGGATGAATTGATCAAAGCGCAGAAAGATACGGGCTTTCTGGGATTGGCGCCTGTGGATGTTAAAGGGACAAACATTACCCCCTATGACCTGGCCCTGAAGCTGTGGGAAACCATTCCCCAAGGGAGGGACAACGGGCCCCAGTCCTCGGGGTTGAAGGTGATCGTCAAAGGGGAACGGGACGGCAAAGGCGTGATCTACACCGCCGACATGGTGGGCCGCATGGCGCCCGGCACCGGGCTGCCCGCATCCATTGCATCGCTTATGATGGATGCAGGGGATGTCACCGTCAAGGGGGTGGTGGCACCGGAAGGCTGTATCGACCCCGATACATTCCTGGCGGCGTTTTTGAAGCGCGGGGCCAGGATCCATCAGACGGAAAAGATTTCATCCCTCTTCGAACCTGAAAAATGAGCAAGGAGACACTCAATGAACGAAGCACCCAAACTGAACATCACCCAGAGCCTGAAACTCTTTGAAGAAGCGTGCGCACTGGTCCCGGGAGGGGTCCTGGGAGCCAGAAAACCCGCGGATTTTATTCAGGGCGAATACCCCATATTCCTCGACACGGGTAAAGGCTGTCGTCTGATTGATGTGGACGGCAATGAATTTATCGATTTTTTGTGCGGGTACGGCCCCATCATCCTCGGATACCGGGAAGACGAGGTGGATGATGCGGTGACGGAGCAGATAAAAGAAAAGGGGTTTTGTTTTACCCTGACCCAGAAGTTCCAGAACCAGTTGGCCAAAAAGCTGACCGAACTGGTGCCCTCTTCAGAGATGAGCATTTTTCTGAAAACCGGGTCCGATGCCACCACCGCCAGCATCCGGATTGCCCGGGCCTTTACCGGGAAGCTCAAGGTCATGCGGTGCGGATATCACGGGTGGCATGACTGGTGTGTGGAGATGAAAGGCGGGATTCCCTCCAAATTCTATGAAGATGTGTTTGAGTTTCAATACAACCGGCTCGACCAGCTGGAAGAACTCATGGCGGCACATGGGGACGATACGGCCGCCATCATCATGACCCCGTTTGGGCATCCCAACCATCAGAAGATGCAGGAACCCGAAGCCGGTTTCTTAGAAGGGGTGAGGGCGCTGGCAGACCAATACGGTGCCGTGCTGGTCTTCGATGAGATCCGGACCGCCTTCAGACTGCGAATGGGCGGCGCCCAGGAACTCTACGGTGTGACCCCCGATCTGACGGTGCTGGGAAAGGCCATCGCCAGCGGGTATCCCATTTCCGTGGTGACCGGGAAAAGAGACGTGATGATGTCGGCGGCGGACAAGCTCTTTATATCCTCCACCTTTTTCCCCAATAGCGAGGGCTTTGTGGCGGCACTAAAGACCATTGAGATCCTGGAGCGGGACAACGTCTTGGAAAATATCTGGGAGAAAGGGGACCGCTTTATCGAAAAGATCCGGGGACTCTTGAAGGCCTATGATGTGGGCGCCGAATTAACCGGTGTGGGCCCCATGTTTTATATCACCTTTGAAAAAGATGAAGACGGGACATACAAAAACAAACGGACGGATTTTTATACGCAGATGATTCGCAAGAAATTCTTCTTTTCACCGTACCACCATGCCTACATCTGCTACCGGCACACGGAAGAAGACCTGACCCTGACGCTTACGGCCATTGAGGAGTCGCTTTCGTATCTGAAGGAGAAATATTAACCGGTTTATTGTTTCTGACTGTTGGGTCACTGACAGCCAAAAGAAAACACCTGGCACCCGAAACCTGAACCCTCACTCTTCCTTCAAAATGGCAAATCCCACCAAAAAGTGCCCCCGAAATGGGCCTTCATCGAGGTTGGTGATATGTCGAATTTCCGTTGTCATCTGGCGAGGCGAATCGTGGGGATTTTTGGGGTTATACTGCATGTTCACCACCTGCCCCACCTTGATATGCCCCAAGAATTTTGAATCCGCTTTTACGAGGATCCCGACCCCGGAGGGAGAGATATCCCGTAATTGAAATTGAAAAAGGGGCAGGTCCTTTCTCAAATCGATTTCCACACTCCGATACTGAGTCAGGACCCTTCTCGGTTCAGCTCGTTTTTCGCCCGATTCCTTCAGTGTGTTCGCCATGATAAAGACCCTTTTGCTGAAGTGTTACACCCATTTGCCTGGATCCGCCGCCTCACCGGTGAATCAAGCAGCCAGCAGTAAGTTCCCTCTGCTGGGTGTGTAAAACATCATGCATAACCGAAGGCGCAACCTGCTAAGGTTGCCGGACAGTCAAAAAGAATGAGCCATCCGATGTTTTGTCCACCCTCAGACCGAACACCTCAATGATTTTCGTGAGGGGACGGCCGAGGAGCAGATCCAACTCGCGGGGATCCATCCTCAACCTTTCGGGCATCATGCGCCTGAGGTCGTGGTCGAATTTGAGCATCTTGAGAATCGTCATCACGGCCGCTTCACCCTCATGCTCGATTCGTTCAACCCAATCCTCCAAGTCATTGACGGCGCATCGCCTCTCATGGGCGGCCATAAGGCGCAGGAGATTCGGATCATTGATGAGGTCTTTTCTGACGGCCTTGGGTTCAGCATAAACCCGCATAAACTCGCGGTCATCCCAGCATTTCTGAGCCGCACATTGGACGGGGCGGTGTGTGTAGATGCGGCATTTCTTTTGAGTCTCTTCGTAGTAGACACACGCGCCGTCTCGATCCCGGATTTTTATGAGTTCGTGGGCCGCCGGTTTCAGACCGCCCTGCACGTTATCCCTGATGAGTTCGCCCGGTCGAATCGTATACAGGTCTTCCCGCCGAATGAAGCCGTCTTTCACATGGGGGAGATCCGCCGTCTGTAGGGTGGGGCTGGACGTCCGGCAGCAGCCTCCGCACCGGATGCAATGGGTCCTCTCCTTTGCTGGCGACGGCGCCATATTCCGCCGATTCATTTCAGGCCGGCCACTGCCTGGGCCACATTATAGCAGAAATCACCGATTTTCTCAAAGGCGGTGAGCATGTCTACAAAGATCAATCCCGGGTCCACTACACAGGCGCCGCTTTGAAGTCTCATGATGTAGTTTCCCCTCATCTCTTCCCGCAACCGGTCCACTTGGTCCTCGAGTTCTTGGGCCCGGGTCATGACGCCTTTGTCCTCGGCCCGAATGCCCTCCATCACCGTCTTCAGGAATTCCTCAACCACGGCTGAGATCACCTCGTAATCATGGAGGCCGCCTTCGGAGAGGTGCATGTCATTTTCAATGAGCTCTTCGATCAGCTCCGCAATGTTTTCAATACCGTCTCCTGCCCGCTCCAGGTTGTTGGCCATCCGCATGAGGGAGGCCACCTCCCGGGATTCTTCCACACTGATATCGTAGCGCACCACTTCCACGAGAAACTGCGTGATCTCGCGCTGCAACGTATCAATGAGATCCTCTCGTTTCTGCCATTTGGAAAGCTCCTCGAGCCGACGGTCCTTGAGACTCCCCACCACATCCGTGTACATGAGCTGGACCGCTTCCCCCATTCTCACGATTTCGGCCCGGGCCTGGCCGATGGCCACCGATGGGGTATCAATATACTTGGAATCGAGATATTTGATTTTGTGAAGCTCATCTAAGACCGCCTCTTCCTTTTTTTGCGGGGTCAGCCACGTGGCCACCTTGACGAGATAGGGCAGAAACAGGAGAAAGAAAGCGGCGTTCACCACATTAAACCCGGTGTGAGCGTTGGCAATGTATCTCGATATGTTGGGGTGTTGCCCGTTTTCCACCAGATCGGGCGGACCGATGTCCATGAAAGTTTGGGTTACCCAGACCACCAGCTTCACAAAAAACGGAAAGAAGATGATGATGTTGATGACGCCGATCAAGTTGAAGAGGGTGTGGGCCCGGGCCGTGCGATGGGCACTGATCCCTGCGCCGATGCTGGCCAGCTCCGCGGTGATGGTGGTCCCGATGTTGTCCCCCAGGATCAACGCCACACAGGCCTCAAAATTCAACAGTCCCTGACTGGCCAGGGCCATGGTGATGCCCACCGTGGCGCTTGAACTCTGGAGAATCATGGTGAGCGCTGTACCCACCAATATGCACAGGAGGATGCCCGAGATGTCGTCTGCATTGAATCGGGTAAAGAGAGAGATGAAAAAGGGGTGTTCCTTTAACGGCGCGAACCCGGACTTCATGGTGGCCAGTCCGAAGAAGACCAGTCCAAATCCCAGGAGCACATCCCCCACGTAAATCCACTTGCGACGGCCCACAAAGAACTTAAGGAGCACCCCGGCGGCGATGGCGGGGAGGGCATATGCGGTGATTTTGAACGCGATGAGCTGGGCCGTCACCGTGGTGCCGATATTGGCCCCCAGAATGACCCCGATGGCCTGGACAAAGGTCATGAGACCGGCATCCACAAAGCTGACCAGCATCACGGTGGTGGCGCTGGAACTCTGGATGATACTGGTGACCAGGGCCCCCACGCCGCAGGCCACCAGCCGGTTGTTGGACACCATGCCCAGGATCTTTCGGAGTTTGTTGCCCGCCACCTTCTGAAGCCCTTCGGACATGATCTTCATGCCGAAGAGAAAGAGTCCGAGTCCGCCCAGGGATTGAAATATGATCATTTCCATAATGGCAATTGTCTGCGGTTTTCCAGTGGATTTTGGCCGAAGAAAAAAAGGCCACTCGGTCCAATGACAAAGTGGCCTTCTATTTACCAGTTGCGTGGGTAAGGGTCAATACGCTTGTTCGTGTCTAACGGATGGGTCCGTCCCCTTTACCCCACCTTGAACACCATGGCGCCGCCGGTATCCCCGGCCGCACATCCGGTCCAGAGAAAATATCCACCACCCTTCATGGCCGTCTCCTCGAGTCCTTCGATGATATTCCGCCCGGCCGTGGGGCCCTGGGGATGACCATAGACCATGGAACAGCCATAGTTGTTGAAGCCTGGATTCTCAGCCCCTGTGGAATCTATTCCCATCTGCTGGGCAAAGTAGAGGTCATTTACGATGAAGGGGTTGTGGGTCTTGATGATCTTGATATCCTTAATCGTCAGGCCCGCCTTCTCAAGCGCCATCTGAGTGGCCGGAACCGGTGCGGACGCCATATACCCGGGTTTGGTCCTCGAAAACCCGTAGGAGAGCACCTGGATGGGGATGGTGGGATCCGCGCTCAATTCTTTGGCTTTCTCCTCGGTGGTGACCACCAGACCGCAGTTTCCGTCCGCCGGATGGGTCTGAGCCCCGAAGGAGAGGACACCGCCCGGGATGACCGGCTTGAGACCGGCCAGACCCTCGCGTGTGGTGGGCATGATCCCCTCGTCCTCTTCCACCAGTTTGGTTTTTTTCCTGGATAGTTTGACTTCCGCCGGGAACATGTATTCTTTTTGAAACGCCCGGTCATTTTTGAGCGCGTCCAAATACTGTTCATAACGCCTCAGGGCCAGGTCATCACACTGCTCCTTGGTGATGCCGCCTTCCTTGGCCACGTTCTCGGCGGTTTCAATCATCTTGAGGCCCACATTGGGATCGGCATTGAAGTTGTCCATCATCCAGTTTTCAGAGATGACCTCTCCGCCCGGGCCCATGGGGTTGGGCCAGATGGTGTGAGGGCCGTTTGAGCACCGGTCGGCCATCAGGGTAAAGCAGTTTTGGTAAAATCCGGTCTCCACCCCCACGGCCGCCTGATAGATACAGGTGGTGGAGGTGGTGCACGCCTGACTGATGGTCACCCCCGGGATCTTTCCCGCGCCCATGAGCGCGGCCACCCATGGACTGGCATAGAACTGGTGGAGCTGACCGATGGTAATGCCGAACACGAGATAATCGAACAGGTCGGGGTCCCAATTTTTTTCGCCCAGCCAGCGTTTGGTGGTGTTTCCCGCCAGGACAATGGCATTCTCATTGGCCATGCTTCCCTGCCATCGGGAAAAGGGGGTGGAATAGTAGCCTTTGTACGGAATAAATGCTTTGGTCAACATAGTTGAGTTTCCTCCAATCTTGATTTTTAGATGATCAATTTCACTTGCGATAATTGTTTGAGCTTTGAGCTGTTAGCTGTTCGGTTTTAGTCGTCCGCAATCCCGTTTTTCAGTGGAATCTCCGTTTCACTCCGATCAAGAATGAGTTATCCTTCACTCCACGTTCCGAATTTTTCTCTCAGGATACGGTGCAGGATTTTCCCTGTGGGGGTTCTCGGCATCTCTTCGTCCGCCACGAAATCGATGCTTTTGGGCCGTTTGTATCCGGCGATTTTGCCCCGGGTAAAATCGATGATCTCCTTGGCCAGTTCGTCGCTCCCTTCATATCCGTCGTTCAACACCACCACGGCTTTGATGGCCTCGCCCCATTTGTCGTCGGGGATGCCGATCACGGCGATATCCTTGATCGCCTCGTGGGCGCCCACCGCGCTTTCCACCTCTGATGGATACACATTTTCGCCGCCCGTGATGATCATGTTGGCCTTCCTGTCCACCAGGGTGTAATACCCGTCCTCGTCCCGTTTCACCATGTCGCCGGCCGAAGACCATTCGCCGTCAAAGGCTTCTCTGGTTTTCTCCGGTTCTTTGAGGTACGCTTTGAAGAGCATGGGGGTCCGGTAGAACAGCTCGCCCACCTCTCCGTCGGGGACTTCATTGCGATTTTCGTCCAGAATACGGATTCGGTCGGTGCCGAAGATTTCCTTGCCGATGGAGCCCAGTTTTTTGAATTGGTCCTCGGGTCTGAGCAGCGTCACCAGGCCTCCTTCGGTGCTGCCGTAGGCCTCCCAGAGTTCGGCATTTTCAAAGTATTCCATGATGGCCACTTTGAGGTCCTTCCGGGCCGGTGCTGATGAGATGAGGAGCTGCCGGATGGAGGAGACATCGATACTTTTCTTTACCTCATCGGGAAGGGACAGCATCATGATGTAATGGGTAGGGACCAGAGAGGTGAAGGTGATCTTGTATGTGTCGATGGTTCTGAGCAGGTCCTCGGGATCAAAACTGACCATGTTGTAGACGAACACGGGTGCGGAAACCAAGGTATACGGAAAAGAGTAAAATATGGAATTGACGTGGCACATGGGCATCACCAGCATGACCTTGTCCGTGGGGCGGACGCCCATGTTCACATCGTTTAAGAAGTACTGGGCGATGTAGCTCTCATGGGTGCGCATGACCCCTTTGGGCCGGCCGGTGGTCCCGGACGTATACATGACGGTCCAGATATCCGCCGCGTCCACGTTGGTTTCCGGTTCATGGGACGCGGATTTGGCCAGGAGGTCTTCATAGCCGATATACCCGTCGGGGACCGGTCCGTCGCCGAGATAGATGTAGGCGTTTTCGGGTATGGGGAGCTTGTCTCTGATGCTGTCAACGAGTTCCACAAAAGGGGCTTCCACCACAAAGGCCTTACACTCTGA
>JARRPY010000016.1:0-15320 GCA_037382425.1 Deltaproteobacteria bacterium | reverse complement strand
AAGGGGCGTTTGTCGAAAATAGACTGACGCTATGGAATCTGTCCCGTGTCGGGCTTTCCCCTGAAGCCGTTGGAGAACTGGGATCCGGCACTCGGGTAACGTCCGTATCCCGGACAAATCAGGCTCGAACCTGTGAGTTTTTAGCGGGTGAGGCCGGGGAAATGGCGGATGCCCTCATTTTTCGGCTCAGAGAGACGGGATTGATCGGGTGACAGATGCCAAAAACGCCTTCAAATGAGATCTGGGTGGTCGGGGATACCAGAAGCCGGCGGCTCTTTGGATACAGCCTGAATGTGCTCGGAAAGGCGAGAGCGTTGGCTGCTGCCGTAAAGGGCAGGGCGGCCGTGGTGCTCTTTGATGCGGAAGATGTGGGGTGGAAAGAAAAGGGTGGTGAACGCTCCCCGGTGGCATGTAAGGATGCAGAAACCGAATGTCTGAAGGCCGGGGCGGATCTCGTGTATGTCCTTCAAGACCGTGTGTTCCTGGATCTCAGATGCGATCATTGTGCAGAAACCCTGTGCTGGTTTGCACGGGAATACGCGCCCAACCTGATTCTCTTCGCCCTGACGGATTGGGGCCGGGAAACGGCCGCATCCGCTTCAGGGATGATGGATGCCGGGTTGATTGCGGACTGCATGGATCTTTCGGTGGATTCGGGCGCCATTGTGGGCATGTGCCCGGCCTGGGGTGGGCAGATCACGGCGCAAATCACATTTTCAGACCCCCACAAAACAGGGTTTGCAACCGTCCAGCACCATCGTTTTTCATCTGAACCGGCGGTGGGGACCCTCGGTCAGGTTAAACGGCTTCGCCCCCCGACGGTTCAGGGACATGAAAGGCTGACCCTCGTCTCCCGCACGCCCGAACCCCAGGCCCAGCAAAAGCTGGAGACGGCCGGTGTGGTGGTGGTGGGCGGCGCGGGTCTGGGGAGCACTGCCGGTTTCGGACAGCTACGAGAATTTGCCGGGGCCGTGGGTGGGGAGGTCGGTGCGACCCGGCCACCGGTGCTTCAGCACTGGGTGGAAGCCGAACGATTGATCGGTCAAACCGGCAAGACCGTCAGGCCAAACCTCCTCATCTCTGTGGGAACATCCGGCGCCATTCAATATGTGGCCGGCATTGCAGAGTCAAAAACCATTGTGGCCATTAACAGAGATCCGGATGCACCCATATTCGAGGTGGCGGACATCGGTATTGTGGCCGACGCAAAAACCATTCTCCCCCTGCTCACCGCCAAGGCCAAAGAGACGCTCATGAGAGGTCTCGCCGACACCCTGTGGGAGGAGATTCGGACGGAGGCGGCACAACGGGGCGGCTTTGGTGAAAAAATCCGAAAGCTGAGAGAAGCCCAAGGATGGTCCGTGAACTTCCTGGCCGAATCGACCGGTCAGACGCCGGATTTCATCGAGCAGGTGGAACAGGACGCGATTTCACCGCCGGTGAGCTTTCTGGTGCGCTTGGCCGGAAGTCTAGGGATCGATCCGGCCACATTCCTCAGAAGGGAGGAACAAGCGGTCATTAAGGATCAGCGGGTGAGGTCGTTTGTGAAACGGACCCGTGACTATTCCTATGAGACGCTAACCCCCGGGGCGGAAAACTGCCACCTGAGGGGGTTTATGGTCACCATTGAGTCACACCATACCCACCGGCCCGTGGAATACAAACACGAAGGTGAGGAATTCATTTATGTGATGGAAGGAGATCTCGAATTCACCCTTGGGGGGAAGTCTCAGGTACTGAAACCAGGAGAATGTATTCGATTCAACTCCGATATTCCTCACAAGCTCAAGAGTCTCTCCAAAGAAAAAACACGGTGTTTGGTCATTCTGTACACCGTATAGAAGCGCAGGGCTTTCAAGAGGACACGACTTTTAGAGAGCCTTTAGGCCAATCACAATTCAATCCCGATCCCGATTTCGATAGCGCTCTTGCTCGGCGCGTCCGGAAAGGAGGAAGGTATGAAAGACCCGGTCCAGTTTTCAAAATCATCCAGATATACCGACACCTATGGCGCTCTCGCTTTCGGCCTGACATTGATCTCCGGTTGTACCAACGGGGAAAATCCGCCCGGCTTTGATCAGTTCAAACGAAAGCGCCTCAGATGGATGCGTAAACGGGAGCGGCTTGCGGAGATCACGGAGCGCATCGATGTGTATGATGGGTTTTTCACCCGCTTCGGTCACGAATGCCCCTTGCCGGGGCATTTGAAGCGAACCGTCAACAGCGGTTTCCCCAGATATAACCTCATGGTGGACGCGCATTTCATGGCCGAGATGTGCGCCGGCATCCTGGTGGCCGTGACCGATTATGACCGGTTCGACGGTGGTCTTACCCTGGATGTGGCCGACGCGGGCGAAATGTGTAAGGGGATGGGGGGGCGAGAGATGGTGACGCGTGACGGAGAGATTGTTCTGCGGGATGAAAAAGAGATTGTCTGTGTGCTCTGTCAAGGTGCGGATGAAAAGACCCGGGTGAGCGAGGAAACCTCGAATGTCCTCTTTTATGGGTACTGTGTCCCCGGCATTGAGGCCCAATATGTGGAAGCGGGATTAAGGGTTGCGGCCGACGCCATGACTGAATTTGGAAATGGGACGCTCGAATGCCTGGCGGTCTATGAATAGGGAGCCCATATGTCCTTTATCGACCTTCGATCCGATACCGTAACACAACCCACCGCCGCTATGCGACAGGCCATGGCCGATGCAGAAGTGGGTGATGATGTGTTTGGGGAAGACCCCACGGTGAACCGATTGGAGGAGATGGCCGCAGAGCGCATGGGAAAGGCGGCGGCACTCTTTGTGACCAGCGGCACCATGGCCAATTTGGTGAGCCTGCTGGTCCATTGTCGGCGGGGTGACGAGATCATTCTGGGTGACAGGGCTCATACCTTTCTATACGAGCAGGGCGGGGCCGCGGCCCTGGGCGGGATTCATCCCAGGACAATCCCCAACCAACCGGACGGCACCATTGAGCTGGAGGCCATGGAAGCGGCCATTCGGCCGGACAATGTCCACTTTCCGCGGACCCGCCTGATCGTGCTGGAAAATACGCACAATCGATGTGCGGGAAGTCCGTTGAGTCCGGCCTATATGGACGGGGTAGGGGAGATTGCCGGGCGGTATTCCCTTAAAGTCCATGTGGACGGGGCCCGAATATTCAATGCGGCTGCGGCGTTGGGTGTGGATGTTCGTGCCCTGGCCGAGCGGACCGATTCTGTGACCTTCTGCCTGAGCAAGGGCCTGGCCGCGCCCGTGGGGTCTCTGGTGTGCGGGAGCGAGGCATTTATATTTGAGGCCAGGCGTGTGCGAAAAGTCCTGGGCGGCGGGATGCGGCAGGCTGGGGTTTTAGCTGCCGCGGGCATTGTGGCCCTCAATGAGATGACCGGGCGGTTGCCTGAAGATCACGCCAATGCCCGGATGCTGGCCGAGGGGCTGGGGGAGATCCCCGGTCTCCTGGTGAATGTGGCGCACTGTAAGACCAACATCGTATACGCGGATATCACAACGGATATGGCCCTTTCAGCAGAAGCCCTTGCCGATGCCCTGAAAAAAAGAGGCGTGGGCGTCCTTCCCACCGGTCCCAATCAGATCCGGCTGGTCACTCACCATCCGATCACACAAGCGGATGTGGCGGTTGCCCTCGACATCATTCGGAATGTGTTGGATGGGAGACATACCGCCGGTGAACGTGCCGAATAAGGAGGTTTCTGATGATCAAAGAAAATGTCACTCGGATTTTAGAAGGACTGCCGGACGGCGTAACCCTCGTGGGTGCGGCCAAGACAAGAACGCCCGAAGAGATGCTGGAGGCCGTGGATGCCGGTTTGACCATCCTCGGTCACAATTATGTACAGGAGGCGGAAAAGGCATTTGAGGCCATCGGGGGGCGGGCGAAATGGCATATGATCGGCCATCTTCAGAGCAACAAGGCCAAAAAAGCGGTGCGGATCTTCGACATGATCGAGACCGTGGACTCCATGAAGCTGGCGAGGGCCATTGACAAGGCCTGTGCCAATTCAGAAAAATCCATGCCCATACTGATTGAAATCAACAGTGGAGAAGAGACGCAAAAAGCGGGTGTGCTTCCCGCGGACGCCATGGCATTGATGCGGGAGATGGCGGGCCTGGCGCACGTGGCGATCAAGGGCCTCATGACCATGGGCCCGTTCACCGGTGACCCGGAAGACGCCCGACCCTATTTTAAGACCACCAAGACACTCTTCGATGAGATTGCCCGGGCGAATATAGCAGGGGTGGAGATGACCACCCTTTCCATGGGGATGTCCAACTCCTATCGGGTGGCCATTGAGGAGGGAGCCAACATGGTTCGTATCGGGACCCTGCTTTTCGGTGAACGGAGCGATTAAGCGCTTTATTCGCCTTCGCCGGAATACCCCTTGCTACGGGGATGAATGGCGTGGCGAATCGCGCCGTAGCTCGAAGAGCGAAGGCGGGTTGGCTTCGGCGCAATCACGCTGTGATACCCTGCTGCTTGCAGCAGGGAGATTCATTCTATGGCGGCTGCAATCTTTTCCGCGGTCCGTTTGAGAACCGCCATGTCCCCCTGTTTGGCCCCGCAGTCACTGGCCCCCAGGGGCGGATCGTCGGCTGAGCGCGGCATCAGGTGGAGGTGGTAGTGCATGATGATCTGGTTGACGCCCTTGCCGTTTAGCTGGACCGCCACCACGCCGATGGGGTCGAGTGCCTTTTTGATGGCGCGAATGATCTTTTGGGATGTCAGATGGACCGCAGTGAGACTCTCCGGGTCGATTTCGTAAAGGTTTTCAGCATGGGTTTTGGGCACGATGAGGGTATGGCCCTCGGTCACCGGATTGATATCTTCAAAGGCGATGGTTTTGTCATCCTCATAGACCTTGAAGCAAGGGGCCTCGCCTTTGGCGATTTTACAGAAAATACAGTCATCCATCTGAACTTCCCTCCTTTTCAATTTGCGATGATCATTTTGGTCCTGTGTCTTTTGCCAAAACACCTTTGGACCACCGAGATTTTAAGACAAAGGGCGCCTTCAAGTCAATGATCCGATGTCAGCGGGGCGCCCTGATAAACCTTGGAGACAGGGATATTTTGGGATTCGTGGCCAAAGAGATGAGACGTCTGATGGGACGGGCCATTCATCAAAGAGACATGATAAGAGATGGAGACCACCTATTGGTGGCCGTGTCAGGTGGTAAAGACAGCCTGGCGCTGTTGTGGTTGTTGAGGGAACGGATCAAGCGAATCCCCATCGACTATTCACTGACGGCGGTCCATGTGGATCCGGGCTTCGGGGCGGATTCGGCAGGAGAGATGACCGCATTTTTTGAAACGAACGGGTTCAATTACCGGATAATCAAGAGTGATATGGGTCCGAAGGCCCATGGACCGGAGAACCGTGAAAACCCCTGTTTTCTCTGCGCGCGGCTTCGGCGCCAACACCTTTTTCAACTGGCCGGAGAGATGAATTGTAACCGGATCGCCTTCGGTCATCACAAAGACGATATGATCGAGACCTTTTTCCTCAACATCTTTTACGGGGCATCCATCAGTACCATGCAGCCGGTCCAGCCCCTCTTCGAGGGGAAACTGACGGTGATCCGGCCCTTGTATTTGATCGATGAAGATCTTATCCGGCGATATGTCAACAGCATGGGATGGGAAAAAATCGATCTGGGGTGTCCCACGGCAGGGTCTTCAAAACGGGAGACCATCCGCAATATGCTCAAGGGTTTCTACAGATCCAACCGCAAAATAAAAGGAAATATCTTCCATGCCCTCGGCAATGTAAATCCGGAATATCTCCTGTGAAAAAAATCTTCCGGTTTGGTGCTGTTTTGCTTTAAGAGATTTGGTTAAGGTTCAATTGGAGGCATTATGGATGATGCGGAAATACTGGCAGGGGTTTCTCTTTTTTCTTTTATGAAGCCACGGGATCTCCGAAGACTGGCAAAGTCGGTGAAACGACAGCATTACGACAAAGGGGATCTGGTTATCATGGAAGGGGCGCGCGATGCTCGACTTTTCATCATGGTCTCAGGGGAGGTGGAGGTCATCAAAAACCTCGGTCTTGAAAGTGAGAAATCACTGAGGACCCTCAGACCCAACAGCTACTTCGGAGAAATGGCCCTTATCGATGATTATGTCCGAACGGCGAGCGTCGTGGCCCGGAAAGAGACCGAGGTGCTTTGGCTGGATCAATGGAACATCCGGGAAGAGATCAAGAAATATCCCAACATCGCCATCGAGCTGATGCAGTCGCTGGGCAGACGTATCAGAGAACACGAAAAATCAGACGCGTGTTAACCGACTGCTCAAGTGTTTTTCCCCCGAGCGTACCCCCGAGCATACATGGCGCATCTGGCCCAATTCGGCTTAGGGCTCGCCCAGCGGTCGTGTAAAGGTGTACCGGGCGGGCTCCACGACCATTTTTTGATAGGCCTCCGGTTGATTGCCCCCGGCTATGGAAAAGGGGAGTGAGAGCACGTAGAAGATGGACCCGGCTGCTGTGGCGACGATGCCCGCAGGTCGGATGATGAGAAAATCGGCCACCATAAACCCGGCCTTATCACTCAGATCGCTGTAATATTCCTCTCCCGCCGCCGCAGTGACCGGGGGGAGGGTGAGCGCCGACACGAGTAAGAGAAAGATAACTGATTTGATGGTTTTTCCCATGTCTTTTCCCCCATTCAATATGTTTTCTTGAGACCTTTGAAAAATACTCCTTTTCGCCAACAAAGCGTTGGCCAACTATCCGGTTAATCAGAAGAATTCCTCGATGCTCTGCATCGGGGTTAAAAAGGTAAAAATTCATTTTGATACCTCGCAGCTCTGCTGCGGGGTAGTTCATTCCGCGAATCTCCCCTTGTTTTCCCAAAGGCGAATTCGGTTAGGGTTCTGAGAGGAAACGCCGAATCCGCTTGGAAAGGAAGGCGTAAAGCCCCAATACCATCTCTGTCCCCAGCTCCGCGGCGGCTTCTGTTTTGCTCCGGATTTCAATTGAGTCGGCATCGGCGAACGACCCTTTGCCTGAGCCGGAACCCATTTCAGAAGACTCGCCGTTCCTTGAAGAAAGAAACAAACGGACCGTCTCATAGGCCAGGTTGATCTCCTTGACTTTTTGTTCCGCCCGTTGCCTCAGCCGCGGATTATTGGAAAACCGGTCCGGGTGCCAGACGCTGATGATATCCTTATAGGCCTGTCTGGCCTCCACCGCGGTTACCCCTGGTCTCAGTTCCAGTATTTGAAAGGCTCGCCCGACGTCCATGGTCAGGAAACCTTCGTGTCCGTCATGTTGATGTCATCCTAAAAACAAAGGGTATATGCCCGGAGGCGTTCTCTCAAAATGTGATAAGGATATCACAGTGACATGCCACGGTCAACCAAATGGATGGCGGCCGGAGAGCCACTGCGTTTGAAGTCCTTGTGGATGAGACGGCCTATTTGCATACTTGCTTTTTGAATGATACTTCGGATAATCTTATATCTATGGCACAGGTTTTCCATACGGGTTTAAAGTGGAAGACCAGTGGTATCCGCAGGGCCAACCCGGATGAATGTCGTTATTTTTAAGGAATGAAGGAGGCGCTATGAACGTACTGATTGTGTACTATTCCATGTATGGACACGTCTACCGATTGGCAAAGGCCGCTTTGGAGGGCGCCGAGTCTGTGGACGGCGCACAGGTCGTGTTGCGCCGGGTTCCGGAGACGCTGGGTCAAGAAGTCCTTGAAAAGATGGGCGCGATTGAGACGCAGAAGCTTCAGGCGGATATTCCCGTATGCGGTATTGATGAATTGGCCGAAGCCGATGCCGTCATCTTCGGGACGCCGACCCGGTTCGGAAACATGTGCGGACAGATGAAGCAGTTCCTGGACGCCACGGGCCAACTCTGGGCCAAAGGCGCATTGGTCGGGAAGGTGGGGAGCGTGATCACCAGTTCCAATACCCAGCACGGGGGGCAGGAATCGACCATTTTAAGTTTCCATATCCCGCTTTTGCATCAGGGTATGATCATCGTGGGATTGCCCTATGCATTTCAAGGTCAAACCACCATGGATGAAATCAGCGGATGTTCACCCTATGGCGCCTCGACCATCGCCGGGGCCGACGGCAGCCGGTTGCCGAGCGAGAACGAACTGGACGGGGCGCGATATCAAGGGAGACATGTAGCTGAAATTGCAAAAAAACTTACAACGTGAGTGTGACGGAACAGGCGACAGATTTCCTGTAAACAAAGTATGGAGAAATCTAGACCATGAAGATGGCTTCTTTGGAGAAGATATTTTCCTCTCTGAACAGGGCCGGCGTCCGCTACCTGGTTGCCGGCGGGTTGGCGGTTAATGCCCACGGATACCAGAGATTGACCGTTGATCTGGATCTGGTCATCCATCTGAAGAAGCCCAATATTCTCGCCGCATTTGAAGCGTTATCTGCTCTGGGCTACCACCCGACGGTGCCTGTCACGGAAGAAGAGTTTGCTGATCCGGACAACAGAAAAAAATGGTTTGATGAAAAGCAAATGAGAGTATTGAACCTTTTCAGTGACGAGCACCCTGAAACTCCACTGGACATCTTCGTTCAAGAGCCTTTTGATTTTGAAAAGGCGTATAAATCCGCAATGAGAGTGGCATTATTTCCCGGCCTTGTGGTTTCCTTTGTTTCAGTCTCCGCCCTGATTGAGATGAAGGGTAACACCGGCCGCCTTCGGGACCAGGATGACATCGACCATCTGAACATGCTGCTTGAGGAGCTGAATCATGATTCGAGATGATACGGTCGAAATCAGGTGGGAAGACACCACCTGGGAAGGGAGCCGCCGGGCCATGCTCCGACGCTCTTTGAGACTTACGGTTCGGGAGCGGCTGGAGGCCTTGGAAGACATGTGTGAAGTGAGCCGCCATATTGAGCATCTTCGAGCGAAAGGAACATGGGATGTCGTGGGTCAATAAAAAAAGGGGGCACTCCGTCCGAGTACCCCCTCAAAAAGGATATATTGGCGTCCCCAAGGGGATTTGAACCCCTGTCGCAGGCGTGAAAGGCCTGTGTCCTGGACCTGGCTAGACGATGGGGACGTTATTTTGAGATAACGCGTAAATGGTCACCGTCGGGTGGATGCACCCAGATGCGGTCCTATTTTCGATACCCTTGTAAAATATCCCCTTTCGCCCAATCTCTGCGTTGCGTTCAAATTTCAATCCTCGAAATATTGGGCACATTCCTGCGGTTAAAATTTTCACGCGCATTCACCTTGAACGAATTTGAACATTTTTCAAAGGCCTCTTTTCTTTATTGGTGGGCCGTGCGAGAATCGAACTCACGACCAACGGATTAAAAGTCCGCTGCTCTACCAAACTGAGCTAACGGCCCACACGTAAACAATAAATAATAATAGATGTTAAATCTTTTGTCAAAATATTTTTAGAGTTTAATCCACTTTTGGGAAGATATCCTCCTGGATCAGGTCAATCTCTTCCGTATTGGGGGAGTAGGGATAGTTCCACTGCCGGACGTCCGGCAGGCAGTTCCCAAAGGGGCGGTTGCAGGCCACCTCACCGTCATGATCCACGCATCCGGTGGTCATGAAGGGCCTTCCCGATTGAATGACGGCATCCATCTGTTCCGAGGGGAGTCCCACGCCTAGCAGGCGTCCTTCATCATCGAACGTCATCAGATCCGGCCCAACGGATTCATTTTCAATCACATACCGAGCCAGTTGCACTCTGAGATAGGTATCCCAGGCCGGCTGGGGCCGATGGCTCAGTCGGGAGCCTTCTTCGGCAAAAAAAGAAAACAGATGATTGCATATGCCCATCTGCCAGAGTCGGTGCATGAGCGTGATCATCTCCTTTTCGGTCTCTCCCATTCCCACCATGAGGTGAGCGCCGATATGATAGGCCCCAAAGATGTCGCGGCCTTGTTGCATGGTCTGCCAGTAGGTCTCCCATCGGTGAGGACCGGATACGCCTTTCCCCCGGTATAGGTCAAACAGCCCGGGCGTTGCCAGATCCAGGGCCACCCCGATCTTGTCGGCACCGCATGTCTTGAATGCTTTCAGATCCGTTTGATGGAGTATGGTGGGCGCTACAAGGATCGATATGGGGAGGGCGGTCTCTTCCTTGAGCCGCCTGGTCATCTCCATGGTGTGGGTGCCGCATTTGCCGTTGGTGATCATGGAAATACAGGTGCGTTTGACGTACGGGGGCGCCCCGTTGATGGCCTCTATGATGTGGTCCATCGAAAATAAGGGCCAGTCCACGTGAATAAAGCTTTTTTCCCCATAGGTCCCGGGACGCTTTTTTGCCAGACCGCAATAGGCGCAGTTGGCAGAACATCCTTCATCATAGTGCACCAGGAGGTTGACGCACCGATTCACTGCGCCCCTGTACATTCTCCCCGGCATGAGGCCGAGTGATATGGCCGTCGCGTGACTCATCTTGGCATAATCAGGCGATTGGATTTTCGATTTTCGATTTTCGATTGGCGATTGAAAAGACATAGCGCGGCCTAAAGTCTGACTTGATTTTCTTTGGCCAGGAGCACGGCCCGGGTGAGGGTGGGAAGGTCAATGCCGTAGATCATGTCGTCTTCCCACACCGAGGCCAGGTTTTTTTCAATATGCTCAGGACGGCCAGAAGTCCATTTGAGGGCGTTTTCCAGTCGGTGGATTTGGGCGCTGGTGGAGAAAAAATCACCGGTGATCAATACACTCTCGATACTGGCGCCCGATAGAGACAGATAGATCTCCAGGAGCCCCCCCTTGGTGTTGAGCTGGCCGACGCCCATACGGGATCTCGGATGTTTATGAGAAAAGATCCACTCCTTCTGCGTATAGCGGGTCTCGATGAAATTGCGTATGGTCTCTTGTTCCCATGTGTCGGGTGCCGCCTCCTCAAAGAAAATGCCGAACTCCTGCTCAAAGGCCTCTTGGATGGCATCCATCGCCGTTCCCACGGGCAAGTCTTCACCCAGTTGTTCCCTGATGGTGGTCATTCGCTGACTGAAGCAGTTATAGCCTTTATCATGAATCTTGATCAGAGGGGTATTCATGATATCAAGCATAAGCGACACGTCAAAATCCACCAGAAGACTGGTGTGAAACAGGAGGCTGTTATCCGCGTCAGAAGCCGCGGAAAGCCCGGCGATCTTCTGTCCGGCCACTTCCAGGTCGTTCTTGGGTTGGAAGTAGGCCTCAATGCCCAATATCCGAAGCGCACGGATGAGGATCCGGCTGAGGGATTCAAAGACGCCCCCGACCCCTTTCTTGAGGCCGGGATAATCCACGTTGATCCCCAGTCCCAGCGAAATGACCCGGGGACCCATGATGACCGTGCCGCCCCCGGTGCTCCGCCGGTTGACCTCTATCCCTCGGGCGCGGCAGCGATCCAACCTGAGCGCGGCTTCAATGTCCTGATATTTCCCCACGATCACCGAGGGCACAAAGGTGTAGAGGTGGAGTATGGGGGGCGAGTGACGGCGCGCCACCGATTGGGGAAGCGTGTCGTCGATGGCAAGGCCTTCCTGAGTCGAGAGACGCTTTTCGACCTCCCTGAAAAGACGCCATGGGTGATCCGGCATGGTCTTTATTTGGCCTTTGCCTTTTCAGCCTCGGTTTTCTCTATCTCTTGTTCAACAAAGTCCGCTACCGCATCCCCGTGGATGAGGTTCTCCAGCTCGTCGGCCAGTTCCGCCTCATCTTCCACCTCGATGACCAGAATCCAACCGTCTCCATAGGGATCGGAGTTGATCAGGCTGGTATCGTCCTCCAACTCTTCATTGATTTGGGCAATCTCGCCGCTCACCGGCGCCACGAGTTTTCCAATCCATTTTCTGGACTGGATCTTGCCGCAGGTCTCACCCTGTTCCACTTCATCTTCCTCTTCCGGAAGGTCGACGAAGACGATGTCGCCCGCCTCTTTCTGGAACATGTCACTCATGCCCACGGTCACTTTTTTGCCATCGACCCGCGCCCAGCTGTGCTCCTCATTATAATACTGCTCATCCGGCATGTTATATCCTTTGATCTCAGCCATTTCTTAACCTCCCGCTACGCTCTAATGGTTTCTTTTGAAATGAAATCATACGTTTTTCACTACATCCAATTGGATGGTTATCTATTTAAATCTCGCCTTGACGGCCCTGGCATGAATGGGAAGCCCTTCCGCCTCGGCCAGGGTGATGACGGTATCCTTCAGGGAAGCCAAGCCCTCTCGGCTCAGGTACTGGAACGTGGGTTTCTTGATGAAATCATCCAGCGAAAGCCCTGAAAACATGCGCGCACACTGACCGGTGGGCAGCACGTGATTGGTCCCGGACGCATAATCCCCAACCGGCACCGGCGCATGTGGCCCAAGGAATATGGAGCCCGCGTGTTTGATCTTGTTGAGAGTGATAAACGGATCCCTGGTCATCACCTGGAGATGTTCGGTGGCATATTCGTTGGTAAAAGAGATCGCCTCGTCCATGTCCTTGGCAATAAACACATAGGAGTGTTTTTTCAAAGACGACTCAAAGATCTCCTTGCGGGGCAGGTTTTCATATTCCCGGTCGATGATCTCACACACAGCACCGGCCAGGGATTCAGACGTGGTCACCAGCACGGCGGCGGAGTCCGGGTCATGTTCCACCTGGGAGAGAAAATCAACGGCGATGAGTTCAGGATCACCCGTTTCATCGGCCAGGATCAAGGCCTCACTGGGACCGGCCGGAGAATCGATGTCCACATGTCCATAGACCATCATTTTGGCGGCCGTGACATATTTATTTCCCGGTCCCACGATTTTATCCACTTTGGGCATGGTCTCGGTGCCATAGGCCAGACCTGCCACGCCCCAGGGTCCCCCCACTTTGAAAATGCGGTGGCATCCGGCGATGTCCGCGGCCACCAGAGTGGCCGGGTTGGCCTTCATCCCCTTGCTGGGTGGCGTAATGGCCACGATCCTTTCCACGCCGGCCACCTTTGCGGGCAGGACCGTCATGAGAATGGAACTGGGGTACACCGCACTCCCCCCGGGTCCGTAGCATCCCACCACGTCCATGGCACGGGTGACCCGTCCCGCCAGAATGCCATCACTGATTTCAATGGACCACATGGCCCGTTCTTTTTGGGCCTCATGAAATTTGGTGATGTTCTGCGCCGCCACCTTGAGGGCATCCACGACACTCGGATCCACCAGGGTGTAGGCTTCTTTGATTTCCGCTTCTGTGGCCTCCAGGTCCTCCGGGCCGATATCGGCCTTATGTTTACGATAGTGTGTCAAGGCCACACGGTTACCGTTGTCTCTGACATCGTTCACGATGGCGCGAACATCCTCAAAAATGGAAGAAATGTCCTCCATGGATCGTTCCATGACGGCCTTTCGTCTTTCCGGTGTCAGGGCATCGATTCTCTCGGGTGTAAGGTTCATTTCTAATATGTCTCCTTTTCTGCTTTATTTTGCTTGCATCATTCTCCGGCTTCGTTTCAGCCTGAACCCGTCGCGGCCGTGGATAGGGAGAAATAATCCCCCAATGCATCGGTCGTGCTTCGGAAGGCAAGATCCGGCCAGGGGATCTCGCCTTTTGAAAAGGTTTTTGCCTCCCGGGTCTCGTCTCCGGATAAGAGAGTGCCGCCCACCGCTTCTGCAATATGGACGATCACTACGGGAATATATCCCTCATATGAATAGACCCCGAGGAGGCCTCTTATTCTGATCTTTAGGCCGCATTCCTCAAACGCCTCTCGAACCGCCGCATGAGGAACCGGCTCTCCGCGATCCACATATCCGCCGGGAAGGACCCATTTTCCCTTTTCAGGATTTATGGCGCGTTTTAAAAGGACCACTTTGCCGTCAAGTTCCAATACGCTGCATGCGACCACTTTGGGATCCAGATACACGACGTATTCACAGGCCGAGCACACCAACCTTTCGGGTTCACCGACCTTAATCATTTTTTGGTGAACCGGTCCCCCGCACACGGGGCAAAATCGAAATTCGGGATTATGGTGGTGCATCTCTACCGCCCCGACCGATCCGATTTTCGGGGATGCATTACAGGCATCCCGGCCGAACAGCCGCTGGTGAGCCAGACGTAATCGGCCATCTTTTTAGTCACGCGGATGGCGTCTGTCAAGGGATATAACAGCACAGTGGCCATGTCCACAGGAATCCGCCGTAAGACCCTGTCGGGAATTCCAAAATGGTTGAGGATGTGTCCGTTTCCAGTGAACACCACCAGTTTCCCCTTGGTTTTCTCCAAATACCGGGCAATCTCATCCGCCATGGACTCCTCCCACACACATTGAGCCTCGTAGAATGTGTCGAATTGTCTCATTTTGTGGTGGGGATGGGACTGGTAGACCTCACGGAGGTAGGCGCGATGGGCTTCGTTCTTAAGGTCTATTTGGTCGGCCACCCGGGCCCGCTCCTCCGGCGTCAGGCTCTTAAGCCCTGATCGCGCCACCTTTCTTACAACCGAGTGCGGGACATTGATGGCCAAAAGGGGACATCCATTCTCCTTTGCGAGCAATATCATCGGCCGATAGAAATGATAGGGGAAGGACCAGGAGGACCGCCAATTAACCGCTTCCAGAAAGTCAGACTCCGACTGATTCCCCTTCATATAACGATCGATGGCTTCCTGACGCGGCACTTCGAAGAACTCCATGGCCACCGAGAGGGGGGCATCATTGTGTTCCAGGAGTCCCTGGAGGATCTGGACCTCTATCAGGTGATGCTCGGGGTTGTTGTGTACCTCTCCCACAAAGATGAGTCGTACGGATTCAAGCGCCGTCATGAATTCATCGAATGATAGGGTTTTACCCGCGTTAAGGTCGATGATCTGACCTTCCATGAAATGACCTTGGACTCCCTCTACGGTGGCGAGGGGGAACTTGTGGGCCGGTTTCAGCGAACATCCCCCTGCTACCATGACCATCGATGAGAGAATGAACAGCAGGCGAATATGGACGGAAATTTGATTCATGTTAAGCGCAAAACCTCCTGCAAAAATCAATTCTTGACTGGTGAATTACCTATCATCTAACCTCACCTTATGCAACCCTTTCCCCGAGGCCGATCTGTCCGGCACTCGAATACTCTCTTGTAGCAGGGCGCCCGTAGACATGGAAGACGAACCCAAAATTCCCCTTAGCGAGCAGGTCGAGCAAAACCCCTTGCCTCAGGCCCCGGGGGTATATCTGTTCAAGGACGCACAAAACCGGGTGATCTATGTGGGGAAAGCCAAGAATCTACACAAGCGGGTCCACACCTATTTTAAACCCGATACGGATCTCTCGACAAAGACGGCCCTGATGATGAAACGGGCTCGGGGGCTCGATTTTATATT
>JARRPY010000015.1:0-16215 GCA_037382425.1 Deltaproteobacteria bacterium | reverse complement strand
ACGAGCCTTTCTCTGGCGTTTAACAGGGCGTCACACCACTTTTGTTTTATCTTCTCTTTATTTTCCAATGTATGGTCTCCTTATAAATGGAGGCATTTTTCCAAGACCTCAAATGGTTTTGTATCCTATCCTGTGTCACCGCCCATTCCCACGCCACGGCGTGGTCTTTCCCCGGCCAAGGGGCCGGTGAAAAAAGTATTATCGCATGTCCTATCCATGCAGTCCATTAGTTTTTCGGAATATGATCTAAGTCCGTCAGACGGGAAAATTTTCATATTACCCCATAAATTAAATATCTTTTTTGAAACCAAAACCCAATTTTGGACTCATTATATTCAAAAAATGGAATATAGCTTTGCATCTTCAATAAATCGCACCCGGAATGGAAAGGACTAAAAAAATGAAAAGTAAACAGGTTATCGGTTTGTTGGGACTGTCCGGTTTCGTCGTAATGGCGGACAATTGGGTGGTATCTCCCATCCTTCCCGCCATATCAGAGCATCTCAATGTGGACATCGCCAGGGCCGGATTGCTGATCGCAGCCTACATGATCCCTTTCGGCATTTTCCAGATCGTTTTCGGGCCCCTGTCCGACAGATACGGAAAAAAACAGGTTATCACTTTTTCCATGATCCTTTTTACCTTGGCCACAGGCCTTTGCGCACTGGGCATGGGTCTCACGGATCTGGCCATTTATCGGGCCCTGACCGGAATTTTCGCTGCCTCGGTCATGCCCGTCTCGCTTGCCTTGATCGGGGATATTTTTCCCATCCAGGAGCGACAAGGCGCCATCGGTACTTTCATGGGGATTTCTTTCTTGGGTCAGGGGTTGAGCATGGTCAAGTTTGTTGCGCCCTATGTCAAACTGTTGGCCGACTCGAAAAGTCTTTTCACCTATCTGCTGGTGGTATTTGAGGGGGTTTTCATCATCGGAAGCTTTTCCTACATCGGCGCTTACATCTCAACGCTACATCATCTCAACTACTTCCATATCGGCCTCATCATGACGGCTTTCGGCCTTGCAACCGTTCTGGGAGGCCGGATGAGCGGAAAGCTGGTCCTTCGGATGGGTCCCAGGAGATTACTCAGTCTCGGACTGATTTGCGACACCTTGGCGGATCTGGCCCTGGCCTACTTGGGACAGCGCCTGGGCGCCATGATCGGAGCGGTCGCACTTCTGGGATTCGGGTTTATTTTTACCCACTCCACGCTCCTCACGCGAGCCACGGAATTCGCCCAAAAGGCCCGCGGCGCCGCCATGTCACTGGTGGCATTCTGCTTCATGGGCGGCGGCGGCTTGGGAACGGCCATCGGCGGAAGAATTATCGGGATATACGGCCTGGAGCGGCTGTTCTGGGTCTATGGAATGGCGCTTCTCATCACCTGGTTGTTGAGCTATGGGTTCATCCGAGACCACGTGGTGGAAGAAAACGAGGTGCTGGAACAGGTGGTCAGTTGAGAACGGTCAGTATCAGGAGGAATCCAGAGGCTTTCCTGCCTTTCCGGCCATCCGGGATTTTGAGATCGGCCTCTCTAAAATTGCAGAGATTAATATGATCTCGGATGGATATTTAGCGGGAGTTGAAAGGGATGAGGTAAAGGGTTCAGGTGAGAATTCCAGAAAGAAAATTTCACCGATGTTGACATAAAAAAAGGTTACACCAATTGGTGTAACCTTTTGAAATTACCAAATGGTGGGCGGTCGGGGATTTGAACCCCGGACTTCCACCGTGTGAGGATGGCACTCTCCCGCTGAGTTAACCGCCCATTTGCGAGACCTCTGAAAAATGCACCGGTCTCATTTTTTTAAAGAACGAAAGGGTGAATATATACAACAGCCTTGTGGGGTCTGTAAACAAAAAAATCACGCCAGCCCCACCTGTTTTTGCATGGCCCGCACCTCATCAGGGGTAAGGTGCCGGTATCGGCCCACTTTGAGATCCCCGAGGGTGAGGGCGCCGAAGGCGGTCCGCATGAGCTGGATGGTCTTGAACCCTACCGCGTCCAGCATCCGCCGCACCTGGCGGGATCTCCCCTGATTAATGGTGATTCGGACAATGCTCCGATCGGGCCCGTGTTGGATCAGGTCCGCCTTGGACGGTCCGCTGGGTCCGTCATCCAGCATGACCCCGGATCTCAAGCGGATCAGAGCCTCTTCAGGGACCTGTCCCCATACCGTCGCCTTGTAGGTCCTGGGGATCTCATAGGAGGGGTGGGTGAGGCGGTAGGCCCATTCGCCGTCGTTGGTCAAAAGCAAGAGCCCGAGGCTGTCAAAATCGAGACGGCCCACGGGATAGACCCTGACGGAAATGTCCTCGATAAGATCGGTCACCACGGGCCTGCCCTGGGGATCGTGGAGGGTGCAGACGGTGCCGAAGGGCTTGTTGAGCATGAGATAGACCCGTCCGGAAGGTCCGGGGATCGGTTGGTGGTCCACCGCGATGAGATCGGTGCCCCACAGGGCGGTGGTCCCCAGTGTCCGTACTTTTCGGCCGTTTAGGGTGATGCGGCCCTGCCGGATCCATTCGTCCGCCTTTCGTCTGCTGGTGAGCCCGGCGGACGAGAGGATGCGGTTGAGCCGCATGGGTTTGGATACATCTATCCCACGCCCATAGGGCATGCTCGTCGTGGGGCGATCCGGGAGGGAGGCCTCATTCAGAGGCGGCCGGCTGGGCTTCTTCTGCGTTCGGGTCCGGTGACGCTCCTGCTTGAGCAGATCCTTCTTCTGTTTCCGACGCCTGTTGGGTGGCTGTCCCTTCGTTGGATTCAAATTCCTCTATCTCTGTTAGTTTGGGGAGGGATTGGAGATCCTTCAGGTCGAATACCTCCAAGAACCGACGGGTGGTGCCGTAAATCAGCGGCCTGCCGGGCAGGTCTTTCCGCCCGACGATCCGTATCAATCCTTTTTCGAGAAGCGTCCTGAGGATGCCGCCCACATCCACGCCTCGGAACCGTTCCACTTCCTGTCGGATAATGGGTTGCTTGTATGCGATGATGGCCAGCGTCTCCATGGCGGCCCGGGACAGCCTGGCCGGTGAACTCCTGATCATCTTGAGCACATGGGGCGCATATTGGGATTTGGTTCGTATCTGATATCCCTGGGCCACCTCCTTGAGGGCGAAGCTTCGATTCATGTCCTCATATTCCGCTTGCAATTCATTCAGAGCGGCTTTGATGTCGGATACGGACGCATCAGGGAGGCAGTTGTGTATCTCCCGTGCGGTCAACGGGCTTTCCGATGCGAATAAAAGGGCCTCGATAATCAGTTTCAGGGAGCTTTCCATGGTGTACCATTGGTGTTTTCGACGTCCCGGTCGAATGATGCCACGACTTTTATGGCCTGATCTTCTGAAGGCTGGAAAGCCTTTACCAGACTCGCGTGCACCAGGTCAAGAAGGGCCAGGAACGTCACAACGAGTTCCGCAATGCTTCGATCCGCGCTGAACAGTTCATGAAAAAAGAGGGCCCCCTTTTCTTTGAGACGGTCGATGATATATTGGGCCTTCTCCTTCACGGACCACCGATTTGTCTCCATGGTCAGTTGGGCCCCCGGCTTGTATTGGTCCATGATGCGTTTGAACGCATCCATGAGTTGAAAGAGACTCACGTCCAGGCGCGGGCCCTCATCATCCAACGGGTCTTCGACGGTATGCGGCCGGATGGCGAACACGTCTTTTCCCAGGATTTCCCGCTCGGAAAGCTCCTGGGCCTTCTCTTTAAGCTGCATGTATTCCAGCAAGGGCCTGGTGATCTCCAGGCGCGGATCTTCCTCTTCCTCCTCCCCGGGGCCCGGCAGGAGCATTTTCGATTTGATGTGGATCAGGGTGGATGCCATGACCAGGAAATCACCGGCCACCGTGATATTGAGCGCCCGCATCATATCGATGTATTCGAGGTATTGCCGGGTGATGGCGGCAATGGGGATATCGAAGATATCCACCTCGTTTTTGTGGATGAGATGAAGGAGAAGGTCGAGGGGCCCCTCGAATATCTCCAATTTCACCTCGTAGTCCGTATCCCCGCGGTCAGCGCCGCTTGATTTATCCACCATGTCTTTATGCTTCTTACAGAAGAAACCGTCGTTTTTCAAAGACGGTTGATCGGTAAATTTCTTCTCTGCGTCCCTGCCCGCCCCGTGAAACCCTGAGACCTTTGAAAAACGCCCCTTTTTGGCCAACCTCGGCGTCAGATTCAAATTTCAATCCTCGAAATATTGGGCATATTCCTGTGGTTGAAATTTTCGTCTTTCTTGAGCTAAACCAAAATTGAACATTTTTCAAAGGTCTCACCCTCATTATTGTGTTTCACCGGGGCGTCTCTGCGCGAGGCGTGTTTTTTAAGGCAGTCTCACATATGGCGGATTCAGATCTTCACCGCTTCCCGGACCTCGGCCATGGTTTGTTGTGCCACGGCCCTGGACCGTTTGTTCCCGTCCGCCATGATATCCTTCACTTTATCGGGGTCCGCTTCCAGCGCTTTCCTCTCGGCCCGAATGGGTTCGAGGCCCTTTTTGAGGCCTTGGGCCATCCGCTTTTTGCACTCCACACAACCGATATCGGCGGCAGGGCAGGCGTCGCTGATCTCACGGACCATGTTTTCATCCGTATAGATTTCGAGAAATGAGAAAACGTTGCACACGCTCGGATCCCCCGGATCATTCTTACGGGCCCGCTGGGGATCGGTGATCATCTGTCCCACTTTGCGATCGATCTCTTCATCTGAATCCGTGAGAAAAATGGCATTGCCGTAGCTCTTGCTCATCTTGCGCCGGTCCATGCCGAGCAGCTTGGACATGGGCGTGAGAAGGACCTCCGGCACGGGAAAGACCTCGCCGTACAGATGGTTGAAGCGCCGGGCGATCTCCCGGGTGAGCTCCACGTGGGGGGCCTGATCCTCTCCCACCGGCACCCCGTTGGCCTTGTACATGAGGATATCGGCGGCCTGAAGCACCGGATACCCCAAAAAACCGTAGGTGTACAGATCCCGCTGGGTCAGTTCCCGGAGTTGTTCTTTGTAGGTGGGATTTCTCTCCAGCCAGGGCAGGGGGGTGACCATGGAAAAGAGGAGGTAAAGCTCCGCGTGTTCCTTGATATCGGACTGGATAAAAAATGTGGACACCTCCGGGTCGAGTCCCACCGAGATCCAGTCCATGATGATCTCGTAAGTGGTCTCTCTGATGATGTCCGGATGGGCATACTCACTGGTCAGTGCATGCCAGTCTGCAATGAAGTAGAAACAGTGATATTCTTCCTGAAGTCTTTTCCAGTTCAGCAGCGCGCCATGCAGATGGCCCAGATGCATCTTTCCGGTGGGCCGCATGCCACTAACGATTTTACCCTTCTTCATTTATTTCATGTCCCCTTTCACTTTTCTTCCGTTGTTCCGGCGCTTGGGGAGCCGGTCGGCGAAGACTTTTTTGACGAGCCGGATCTCATCGGCCCTGTTTTTGGTTTCATGGTTCAGCCGGGCTTCCAAGAGCCGGTCGAAGACCTCTTTGAACAGCGGGCCGGGCGCGAACCCCATCTGGATGAGGTCTTCTCCCTTTAAAATGACCTCGGTGCCCTTGAGCCGGGTGAAGTAGTTGGATATGTATCGCTTCACCTTGTCGCTGTCGCTTTTGGCCATGAGATACAGCAGCATCTCTGTATCATATGGACGGAGCAATGTATAGAGTTCATAATTGGCGCCTTCAAATTTATACAGGGCATTGAGGAGTCCTTTTCCCTTGTCCCGCTGGTTCCAGCCCTTCTCATCCACCGGTTCCTTGAGATCCATCATGGGCGCCAGCTGTTCGTAACGCGCATGGTTCAGCGTACTGGTCAGGCCATACCAATAGGGTTTCCACTGTACGAGGGGTTCTTCTAAGAAAAGGAGCTGGTACCATGCGATGACCCTTTCGATTTCCTCGAGGAGTTCCACGAGCGGTTCGGTGAGTTGAAGCTGCGGCGAAATGAGCGCGAGGAGCCCCAGTTCATCCATCCGCCTTATGGCATCCACCGGATTATTTTCCTTGAGCAGAAGCCTGAGTTCCTGGAAAATCCGCCGCGAGGCCAGGCTTTCAAACCAGTCCATCTTGGCCGCATTTTTGATGAGGGCCAGGGTCAGTTTCCCGATGGTGAACCCGAAGCGCTGTTCGAATCGTACGGCCCGAAGCATACGGGTGGGATCTTCCACGAAACTGAGATTATGGAGGACCCGTATGACCTTCTCTTTGATATCCTTCTGCCCCCCGAAGTAATCGATCAGGGTGCCGTAATGGCGCTTGTTCAGCTTGATGGCCAGGGTGTTGATGGTGAAATCACGACGGTAAAGATCCAGCTTCAGCGAACTGGTCTCCACGATGGGCGGTGCGCCCGGCGACTCATAATACTCCATTCTCGCGGTGGCCACATCCACCTTGACGTCGTCGGGGAAAATGAGAACGGCGGTTCCGAATTTGCGATGACTCTTTACCCGGACGTCATACTTTTCTGCGAAGGCGTGGGCGAATTCAATCCCATCTCCCTCGATGACCACATCCATGTCCAGGTTGTCTTCCCTCAGGAAGATGTCTCTGACCAGACCGCCCACGATGTATGCATTGAACCCCAGGGTATCCGCTACATTTCCGATGTTTTTAAGGAGCGTGATGACTTTCCTCGGGAGCCGTTCCTTTATGATCCCCGCCATTCGTTTCTTGCGGAGGAATTGAGAGGCGTTTTTGGACTGATACAGGACCTCGGGGATGACGGGTTCTCCCACCAGAATGTTGAGAAGATCCGTGCGCGTGATGACCCCCAGTACCTTCCCGTTTTCCATCACCGGGAGGACCCGAAGCCTGTCTTTTATGATGTGATCTTGTACCTCTTTCAGGGTGGCGTCGGGGCCTACGCTGTCGAATTCAATGTTCATATATTCTTTTATTTTCAGGTCTCCCAGCCCCAGAAAAATGGCCTTTTCAACAATCTGTCGGGTCACATACCCCAGGAGCACGTCGTGATCAACGACCAAGAGCACATTGATGTTGAACCGGGTTAGGAGTTGGGAGGCCTCGCTGACGCTGGCCTTTGATGAGATGTGAATGACCGGCGAGGACATCATATGTCGTGCCCGTCTGGCCGGGCTGACCCGGCTGTTCAACAGGGCGTTGAGCGACCGTTCCACCTGAATGAGGGTCTTGTTCTTGATGGTGGCGGATGCGGCCTGCGGATGCCCGCCCCCGCCCAAGGCCAGTGCGATCTCCGCCGCATTGACCTCATCCGTCCGGCTTCGGGCCACCAGGTAGATGCGGTCCTCCATTTGGGCCAGGGCGAAGACCACGTCGAGATTTTCCATCTCCATGAATTTGTGAACCAAAACGGCGAAATCCCCGATGTATTCATCCCGGATGACCTTGCTGGTGACGACCTCCACCCCGTTGATCACCCGGGTGGTGGCGGCCCGGGTCAAATCGTTCAGGAGCCACACCTGCTCGGCTGTCAACTCCCGGGTGATCATGTCCGATATGATGTTGTGATTGGCCCCCTGTTTCGTCAGCCAGCCGGCGGCCTCATAATCCTGGCTGGTGGTGGACGAGAAGGTAAACGAACCGGTGTCCTCGTGTATGCCCAGGCACATGATGGTCGCCTCGTCGGCAGAGATGGGGATTCCCCGTTCCCGAATCAGCCGGGTGAGGAGCGCGGTGGCGGACCCGATCTTTTCCACCATCTCCAGAGTGCCTTTCACATCGTCGGAAGAATCGGGATGGTGATCGTAGATATGGATCTCGACCCCCTTTTTGTCCGCCAACTGCGCAAATTCGCCGATGCGACCTTTCTGCCGGGTGTCCACCAGGATCAATTGCTTGATTTGATCCAGGTCGATGTGTTTGAGCCGGGTGAAGTTAAAGAGATAGGATGTGGAGTGGAGGAAAAAATCACGCAGGTTTTTCTCTTGGGAGCCGGGAAATACCAGCGCGGCATCGGGATAGAGTTTGCTGGCCGCGAGCATGGAGGACAAGGCGTCGAAATCGGCATTGATGTGAGTGGTAATCACCGCTTCGGGCGCAGACGAGGCTTCCGATGTCCGTTGATTTTTTTGGGGCGCTGTTTTGGCCATGTTCCATCCAAAACAAAAGGCCGGGCATCTGATTTGCGCCGGCCTTCGGTTTCATGTGGCATCTCACCCTGAACAGTGGGGGGCTTCCCCTCATCTGAGTGATGGGCTCTTCAATTGTCCATTACTGTTCGACGAGGATTAGAGCCCTTTCAGTTTTTCCTCGGTCTCCTGCCTTTTTTTACATTTGATACAGAGTGTGGTGACCGGCCGTGCTTTCAATCGTTTTTGGGAAATGTCTTCGCCACATTCTTCACAGATGCCGAAGGTCCCGGTGTCCAGTCGATCCAAGGCCTCCTTGATTTTTCCGATGAGTTTCCTCTCCCTGTCTCGAATCCTGAGGGTGAAGTTCCGCTCCGATTCCAGGGTGGCCCGGTCCGTGGGATCCGGAAAGGTTTCGCCGTGGTCTGTCATGCTTCCGACGGTCCTATTGGCCTCTTTCAATAAGGCATCCAACCTTTCGTTGAGTAACTCTCTGAAGAATTCCTGATCCTTTTTCTTAAGCATTTTTCGTTCCGCTCTCTAACAAAAAAATTAGGGTGTCACTCTTTAGCATTCATTCCGAGCAATGTAAAGCAATAAAGCCCCCACCTTAAAGTGCCCCCTTTTCCCTATTTTTGCCAGAATTTCGTCCCTTTTCGTTTCTTACCCGACAACGACAGGCCCTGGGTGGCCTCAAACGCATACAATATTTCCTTCTGGTTGTTGTCCAGCTTCTCCGGGATTTTCACGTTTATTCGCACGTAGAGGTCCCCCCGTTTCCGGAATCCCCTGAGGCTGGTCATCCCCTTCCCATGGACTCTGATCACCTCGCCGGGCTGCGTACCGCCGGGGATCTCCAGCTCATGCTCTTTTTCTTCTCCGAGCAGGGGAATCTTTATGGTGTCTCCCAGGGCGGCCTGCACAAAGGAAATGGGGACGTCACATGCCAGATTTTCGTCTTCTCTTTGGAAAAACGAATGGTCCTTGACGTGGATGACCACGAAAAGGTCCCCCGGCGGCCCGCCGGCTTCCCCGGCTTCCCCCTCGCCTCGCAACCTCAGCTGTGAGCCGGTGTCGACCCCGGCCGGTATCTTGACGTTCAGACTCTTTTCAACCCGGACCTTGCCTCCCCCACGGCAGTCGGGGCAGGGGTCGCTGATGGTCTCCCCCTGGCCATGGCACGCCGGACAGGTGGTGGCAATCTGAAAAAAGCCCTGGGACCTGACCACCTGTCCTCTCCCCTGACAGGTCGCACATGTCTTCGGGGTGGTTCCGGGTCTTGCCCCTGAGCCGTCGCACGTCTGGCAGGACGCCAATTTGTGGAAAAAGATCTCCTCTTCCTTTCCTTCGAACGCCTCCTCCAGCGTGAGTTCCATGTCGTATCTCAGACTCTTCCCCTGGCGGGCGCTGCTCCGGCGACCCCCGCCACTTCCGAATCCGAAAAACCCTTCAAATATGTCACCGAAGGAAGAGAAGATGTCTTCAAATCCGCTAAATCCCCTGAAGCCTGTCCCTTCCAGACCCTCATGGCCGAATCGGTCATAGATCTCTCGCTTTTGAGGGTCTCTTAAGACTTCGTAGGCTTCGGCTGCTTCTTTAAAAAGATCTTCAGCCTCCTTGTCTCCAGGATTCCTGTCCGGATGGTACTTGAGGGCAAGCTTACGATAGGCCTTCTTGATTTCCACATCTCCACAGTCCCTGGAAACCTCCAAGACTTCGTAGTAATCTCTCTTCTCCATTCTATTCTTTGCCTGATTCGGATTCACTTTCGGCCTGCACCTCCTCTACGGTCTGCTCTTCGGGTTCGGGTGTCCCTTGGTCGAGTGCCGTAACCGGCTCTCCTGCTGTCAGCTGCGGGTCATGTTCCTCTGCATTCACCTTGATGACCTTTCCCGCCGCAATTTCTCTTAATGAAAGAACGATGTCCTTGTTTTTGCACACGACCAGGGGTTCGGCACCCTTTCTCAAATGGCGAACCCGTTTTGCGGCCAAGTGGATCAATTCAAAACGGTTGTCTACCTGATTCAGACAGTCTTCGACGGTTATTCGTGCCATCTTTGCTCCTTTAGACCGGTTGTCGAATGCTGAAGCGCCCTCGGGCACCCGCATACCACAAGATTCGGCATGAGCGCCTATCATGCCTTAAATTAATAAACTTTAAAATATAAGACTTTTTAAGTCGGATGTAAAGGATAAAATATTGAGGCGTTAAGGACCCGGGTTGGGTGCCGAGGCGGTCATCCTCCGGAATCCTTTAGAAAATAGCGGTGATACTCCTCGTCCGCAAGATAGGTTTTTAAAAGGCGGGCGAGGAGATCGAAGAGTTCGGTCATGTCTCTTTCATTCATGCGTGACCTCAAAAGGGCCATCAGGTCATCATCGGAGAATTTTTGAAGATAATAGGTTAGGGTATATCCATCGGTTTTCCGATCCATTCCGAATCCGACCAATCCGTCATAGGTCTCCACAAATTCGTGCGTATGCGTTGCCATCAGAACCCCAGCGCCTCATTGATCAGCACAACGGATACCTCGGTCATCATGGGTTTGCGGTGCAAAATAGTGGTGATCCGGCAGATGCGCTGGGGCGAGTTACAGTCTGAACACCTGCCGGTCTTTGCGCAGGGGGTATCCATGTTGAGGCTCTTGGCGCGCATGGGGCCCGCAATGTCCTTTATGCGCTGAAGTGCGGAGTCCAGATCCTGGGTCACCTTGTTCATCCCTGCAACCACCACGACGTGCTTCGGACCGAAAGCCATGGCGCTGGTTCGGTTTCCGACGCCATCCACATTGACCAGTTCACCGGTCATTGAAACGGCATTGGCGCTGCACAGAAAACAGTCGCACCGGCCCTGATTCAAGCGGATATCGAGGTCCTGTTCCATGAAAAGACCTTCCTGCCAGTGGTCGTAGATGGTTTTCCCCTGCTCCATGAGGGGCGCGATCACCCCCAACACCCGGGTGGTCTCGGAGCCGGCAAAACCAAAGGTGTGATACGCTGAAATTTTACCGAGAATCAGGTCCTTGGCTTCCTGAATCCCGGGAACCCACTGCGCGTCAAAATCGTGTTTTTTCAGATTTTCCACACACGTCTCTGCCCTCTTTTCCCAGAGCCATGCATGATAGTTTTCTGTCTCCATATTTTAGTTCTCCTTAACATACTGTAATGCGTCCGACGGCCATTTCAACCCGCCGGCCCTTACCTGGATGAGTTGGGCCACGATACTCACGGCGATCTCGGCCGGTGTCTGGGCGCCGATATCGATGCCCACCGGCGAATAGACCCGCTTCAAGTCTTTGTCCGTGAACCCTTCTTCCAAGAGTTTTTCGTAAATGATGTCTCTCTTGCGCCGGCTGCCGATCATCCCGATGTACTTGGCCGGGGTCCTCAAAGATTGGGCCAGGATCGTTTTGTCATGGAGGTGACCCCGGGTGACGATCACAAGAAAGGCGGATGGGTCCACACCAAGTTGGGGCACGAGACCTTCAAAAGGCATGCAGCGGACCGCTTCGGCCTCCGGGAAAAGCGTCTCTTCTGCAAAGTCTTCACGGTCGTCGATCACGGTGACGTAAAACCCCACCCGGTGCGCCAGAGGAACGATCTGCTGGGAGACGTGTCCGGCTCCGAACACATATAAACGGGAGGGCGCAACAATCGGCTCGACGAGGACCTCCACGGGCTTCCCTTCATTGTTTTCCAGGGCGAGGAGTGCGGTCCTCCTCGATTTGATGAGCGCATTCTTTCTTTCCGTGAGCGTTTCAGCGATGCGTTCTGCTCCAGGCAGGGTGCCGTGTTGTCCTCCCCCTTGATCCATATACAGCTTTGGGGCGATGCCCCGCCGCCACGCCTCAGGATCGAGCAGCGTCGCCATGAGACCGCAATCTCCCTGTTTCAGCGTCTGATCAACCGCACGGAAGAGGGACGAGGCCTCCTCCGAAGCGGTGAAAAGGGGCTCCAGAAAGACCTCCACCTCCCCCCCGCAGAGCATCCCGCTTTCGGCCACATCGGTCCCCCTGAGGGAAAAGAACAGCCGTTTGGGGAGACGCGTGTCAAAGACCTCTTTTGCGGCCTCGGTCACCTGTGCCTCGAGGAGGCCACCACCGATGGTGCCGACGAGGGAGCCGTCTTCGAGGATGACGCACTGGGTTCCCAGTTCCCTGGGGGAAGGCCCGCTTTGTCTGATGATGGTTCCCAATACGGCCGATCGGCCGGACTCGGCCAGCTGCAACAGTGTGCGGTATATCTCTTCCATGTCAGTCTCTATCCAATGGTTTCGTAAATTCCTTTTTCGAGTGAGCCGATGATGACCCGCTTCACACCGCCGGGTGAATGATGAATCAACATGGCGCCGATGCGTCGCGCCTCCCGGAGGTCCGTGCATTGATCGCACTTATTCATGAACGCGATTTTCGTTGCCGTGGTCGGGGCGCCCTTAAAAAGGCCTTCGGGCGCCTGAAATACGTTTAGGATCGCCGAAGCGCCGATCGGCTGCCCCGGTCGCAAACCGGTTAACCGCTCGAATGCCGCCATCCTGAAGACCCATTGGGGCGCAAGCGGCCTTCCCAGGACTTCGAGGCCCATCAATGCAATGACCGTGGTGGTGTCGGAGGGAATCACCGGCTCTTCAGCGGCCGGGGCTTTGAGGGGAAGGCCCGCAGCCCCGTCCGCTTCCGCAATCACGTAATCTGCTGTGGATTCCCTGAAGAGGCGATCCGCTTGGGTTGGTAAAATTCCGGACAGTTTCCCGGACGCAAGCCGCCCCCCGGCCAAGAAAACGGAGCGGGATGTCTCGATACCCTTTATGGCGGCTTCGACCACTGGCGTACCGGCGGACACCTGAATCAGGCGCGGGTATCGGGCGCCCTCTTCGTATCGGACTTTGGTGGTCGTGGTGGAAATAACCCGTTTTCCCATACCCGCCGCCGCTTGGGCCAGTCTGAAGCCGAATGTGGTCTTCCCGCCGGCCCCCACCGTGGCAATGAGTTCCCTCCCTGCGAGGTTCAGGGCGCTCATGAGGGAGGATGTGGTTTTTGGCAAAATGCGCCCTACTTTTTTCTCAGCACGCGGCTGTCGCCCACCCGGACGGTTAACTGGGCCGCGTCGAAGTATTCGATGAGGGGGATGGTGTACTTTCTGGAGGCCCCTGTCATCTCCTTGAACTGGGGGGTGGTGATTTCCCCGTGGGCTTTCAAAAAGGAGGTCAGTTCCTTTTCCAGGTTTTGGACCGCCGCTTTATGAAAAAAGAGGTCTTCTTTCGCCTTGATGAGCACGCCGTCTTTTACCATGACGTCCAAGACCTCCGACGCCGTGTTCCCCGGGAATGAATCTTTGATCTCCTTGAAATATGGGGGTTGAAGGCCCCCCTTCTTGTAGATGGCCTCCATGCGTTGGCGGGTCTTCTGCTGGTCTTCCGCCAGCGTGACCCGATGGGTCTTCAGACGGACCGTTTCCTTGTCCTGATCGATGCGTCCCTCTTGGAGGAGTTGGTTGATGACGAAGTTGAACAGCTTGGCATTTCTCGACCCGGCGGTCCTGGACCGAAGTTCTTCTTTGGGAATGCCCGAGCGAAGCGGGAACTTTTTGTGATAGGCCCCGGTGGTGTCCAGGATTTCGTTCCTGGCCTTTTCCATAAAATCGGAATGAATGAGCGTGGCCCGCTCCTTGTCGTACTGAATGATGCGTTTTTGTGCCTTGAGGGCATTAAGGGGATCCGTCAGTTTTTTCTTGCTCAGATTGGCCAGAAACGAGAGTTGGGCCTCTTCCACCCCTTCAAAACGGCCTTGCAGGACAAAGCGCTCAAGTACGTCCTTCTCCTCACCCTCGGCCAGGACCTCGAGCTCCGATAGAACGGTTTCGGAGAACCGCTTTTTCTTGTGGGGAAGGGGGTTTAAGATCTGTCCACCCCCTATGGTATGGACCGGTGAGTAGCTTCGGATCACATACCGGTCGCCTTTCAGCACGGCCGTGGGGTCATCCAGTCTCAACTGGGCAAAACACGTCTCGCCGGGATTGAGCTCCTCTGTGTCCAACAGCACCAGGGTGGCCATGATTTCAGAGGTCCCGGCGTGGAATCTGACCTTGGCCCGGTTCTTGAGCTTTCGGGGCGCACTGGCCAGGAGGTCGAGGGTCACATCCAGCATGTGGGTGGACCTGAGGGAACCCTTGGTGGCCACAATGTCCCCTCTGTTGATCATCATCTTCTCGATGCCCTGAAGGTTAATGGCGGTTCTTAAGCCCGCACTCACCTCGCCCACCTCCTGATTGTGCACATGAAGCCCTCTGACCTTGGAGCCGGCGCCCTGGGGATAGATGGTCACCTCCTCACCGGTCTTAATCCGTCCTGAGATGGTCGTGCCGGTAATGACGGTGCCGAATCCTTTCATGGTAAACACGCGGTCCACGGGCAGCCTGAACAGGTGACCGATTTCCCGTTCCGGCACGTCTTCGACCAGGTGATCGAGGGCCTTTATCAACTTGTCGATGCCCTCGCCGGTCACGGACGAGACTTCGATGATGGGCGCGTCTTTTAAAAAGGTGTCCGAGAGATAATCGGCCACATCCTCCCTGACCAGTTCGAGCCACTCCGGATCGACCATATCGATTTTTGTCAGGACCACCAGTCCTTTTTCGGTCTTTAAGAGATCGCATATCTCGAGGTGTTCCCGGGTCTGGGGCATAACGCCCTCGTCCGCGGCGATCACCAGGGCCACGAGGTCGATGCCGGTGGCACCGGCCACCATGTTTTTGACGAATTTCTCATGGCCGGGCACATCCACGATGCCGAGCAATTTCCCCCCCGGAAGCTCGAGATGGGCGAATCCAAGTTCTATGGTAATCCCGCGTTCTTTTTCTTCCTTGAGGCGGTCCGTGTCGATGCCCGTAAGGGCCCGGATGAGAGAGGTTTTTCCGTGATCAATGTGACCGGCTGTGCCGAGAATGATCTGTTTCATAATGATATCCCGAATTCTAATGTGATATAGGGAGTGAAAGTTACAATCAAAGACGCGGTGGTGTCAAGGCGATTGGCTTGGCGTCAACATCAATATCCTCCTTGACAAGGAAACGGTGATTCGTTATTGGCACGGATACGAATATACTTGAGTTGTACTGAAAAGAAAAATGATAGGAGACACAGAGAAAGCCATCATACGTCTTATCCAGGGAGATCTCCCGGTGCACCCCAGGCCCTTTAAGGTGATGGCCGAGGAGGTGGGTATTTCCGAAGCGGAGTTTATCTCCCGGGTGAGGCGACTCAAGGAAGCCGGCATTATCAGACGGTTCGGGGCCACCCTGCGCCACCAGGAAGCGGGGTTCAGCGCCAATGCCATGGTGGCGTGGCGGGTTCCGGAGGAACAGATCGAGGCGGCGGGTCAGACCCTATCCAGTATCAAGTCGGTAAGTCACTGTTACCACCGTGCACCGCAGCGGGATTGGCCCTATACCCTTTATACCATGGTGCACGGCGGCACGAGGGACGAGTGTTATGACATCGCAAAAGCACTCTCGAGAGAAACGGGAATAGCGGATTACGTGCTCCTGTTCAGTGAAAGGGAGTTTAAGAAGACCAGTATGGAGTATTATTGATGAGGATAAATAACCGATCCAGCGCGCTGTTTGAACAGGCCGTCCGCGTCATCCCGGGCGGTGTGAACAGCCCCGTGAGAGCCGGCAAGTCCGTCGGCGTGACCCCGCCCTTTATCGCCAGCGCCAGCGGCGCGCAGATATGGGATGAAGACGGAAACGCGTACATCGACTACGTGGGGTCCTGGGGCCCCATGATTCTGGGTCATAGGCATCCTGATGTGGTGAAGGCCGTGCGTGAAGGGCTCGATAAGGGGATGAGCTATGGCGCCCCGACGGCCCTTGAGGTGGAAATGGCTGAGACCATCCGGCGACTCATGCCGTCAATGGAGATGGTCCGTATGGTCAATTCGGGCACAGAGGCCACCATGAGCGCCATCCGTTTGGCGAGGGGCTATACCGGGCGGGATAAGATCGTTAAATTTGATGGCTGCTATCATGGTCATGCGGACAGTCTGCTGGTTTCTGCAGGTTCCGGAGTGGCCACCCTGGGGATTCCGGGGAGTCCGGGGGTCCCGGATGTGCTGGCCAGGAACACCATTTCCCTTCCCTTCAACGACCTGGGTGGCGTGGAGAAGG
>JARRPY010000014.1:0-15865 GCA_037382425.1 Deltaproteobacteria bacterium | reverse complement strand
GACTATCTCCCCAACGATATCCTGCTGGCCCTGAGGAAAATGGGGGCTTTCTTTCTTTCGACTCTCCCGGATATACAACTCCGTCGCAAAACTGAATAACTCACTGGTATATGACTGATCGTGCACATATCCCAGGCCCATTTTCCTCAGGGCCAGCAGGATATCGTTGGGGAGATAGTCGGGACCGAACTGGGAAAAAATGACCGTTGTGGGACTGATCACGAGCTGGTTGCCGCTGCCCACGTCATCCTCCTGACGTGTGTATAGGCTGACGGCATTCCGTGGACAGGTGCGAATGCATTCCCCACAATTGATACACACGCCTTCTATCCGGGCCGTGCCTTCCCTGACGCGGATGGCCTTGGTGGGACACGCCTTCATGCAGACGACACATCCGTTGCACCGCTCCGCGTGAATCTCGACGTAAGGCCCTTTGGATGGTTTTTCGGCTGTTCTGCTCACCGCCCATCCCCGACATTAAAAATGATTTTCAAACGGGTCCCTTTTCCTTTTTCGGAATCGATTTCCAACTCATCGGAATTTTTCTTTATATTAGGGAGTCCCATACCGGCCCCGAATCCCATTTCCTGGAATTCTTTCGTGGCCGTTGAATAGCCTTCCTGAAGGGCCAATTCAATGTTTTCGATGCCCGGGCCTTCATCGCACATTTTGATCACAATGTGCTCCGGATCGACGATGAGTGTGCACGACCCGTCTCCGCCATGCATGACCACATTCATCTCAGATTCGTAAGCACATATGGACACCCGGCGAATCAGTTCCGGGAGAAACCCAACGCTCTTGAGGAGTTCCTGTACCTCAATGGACACCTCACCTGCCTTCACAAAATCTCTGGCCTTTATATGAAAGCTTTTGGTCAGGTCGGTCATTTCCCACCGTATGAGAAGAGGATCTGTGTACTTCCCCCGTAGGTCATTTCCCGGGGGATTCCGCCTCCTTTGGACCTCTGCCCTCTACCCCCCGGAGACCTTTGGTAAACAGCCTTCCGCAAGATGAAAACATGGTAAAGGGAGTGGAAAGGAGCGGTATGTTGTGTTTGACGGCCAGTTCAATCACATCGGGCGCCGGCCGTTTCTTTCTGACGAACACGATCGCCTTAACCCCTGCGATGACGGAGGTGCGAATGGCCTGTGCGTTACACAGACCGGTGAGCAGAACAGTGTCGGTGTTTTGCCCGGTGAGCATGTCGCTCATCAGGTCACTCCCGGTGCCGGCCTCAATGGTGATGTCCAATTGGTCTTCACCCGTCAGGACCTCTGCACGTAAACATGCTTTGATATCGGCTAATTTCATAACCCCTTGTTGTTATTATCTAAGTGAATGGTAAAAAAAGTCATACCACCAAGGAAAACAATACTCAGGAATCGGGCCATCAATGAGCACCGGATGTCTTGGGAACCCCAGGCGAATAAAATCGGCCTCATTAAAGATCACATCGGAGACATCGACGCGCTTCCAGACGGGCCGTTTGTTCGTCGATTCCCAATTCGACTTCCTTGAAATTATCTACTCGATCCACCACGGGCAATTCTTCCATCTCGGGCCTCATAAGCTTCTCGTCTTCCTCGGTGGCCTCCAGGCGCGGCAGGGTGAGGTGAGGTTTGGGATGCCAGTATCCGCCGTAAGGGCGGCCCCTGAGATAGCAGTCGATGGATACGGCCGCACGGTGCCCGGCGCCGATGGCCTGAACCACGGTCGCCGGTCCGGTCACCGCATCTCCGCCCGAAAAGAAGCCGGGCACATTGGTGGCCAGGGTGCGGTCGTCGACTTCGAAACTCCTCCAGCGGCTGATATTGAATTTATGATCATCGCTCAAAAATGAAAGATCCGGGGACTGGCTGATGGCCGGGATAATGACATCCGTCTCAATGACAAATTCAGAACCTTCCACAGGGACGGGCCGCCGCCGACCGCTGGCATCCGGTTCTCCCAGTTCGTTGCGAATACATTCCATCCCCACCACCTTGCCGTTTTCACCGAGAATGCGAACGGGGGAGGTCAATAGGTCAATGTGAATGCCTTCCTCATCGGCCGCATCCACCTCTGCCGGATTGGCCGGCATCTGTTCCCTCTGTCGCCGGTAGACGATGTGGACCTCTTCCGCACCGAGACGAAGGGACGTCCGCGCCGCATCAATGGCCGAGTTCCCCGCACCGATGACGCACACCTTCCTGCCCGGAGCCTTCTTTTCCCCGAGATTTACGTTCCTTAGGAAAGTCGTGGCATCGATGAATCCTTCGAATTCATCTTCTCCGGGTATCCTGAGTTTCAGTCCCTTATGTGCGCCGATTCCCAGGAAGAAGGCCTTGTAGCCCGCCGCTTTCATCTCTTCGATGGTGATGTCCTTTCCCACCCGAACGCCGAGCCGAATGTCCACCCCGAGTCGTTTGATGGCATCGATTTCATCGTTGAGCACATCCCTCGGAAGGCGATATTCAGGGATGCCCACATGGAGCATTCCCCCGGCCACAGGGAGTTCCTCGAATACGGTCACCGGATATCCCTTGAGTGTGAGGTCGTGGGCCACAGTCAACCCTGCAGGACCGGCGCCCACCACGGCCACCTTGTCATCGGGAAAAAGGACCTTTGCAGGTTCGATCTCCTTGAGATACTCCCGATTCTTGTCGGCGGTAAATCGTTTCAATGCGCAGATGGAGATGGGTTTGTCCACATCCCCCCTGGTGCACTGGGTCTCGCAGGGATGGGGGCAGACACGACCCAGGCACATGGGAAGCGGATTTTCCATCCGAATCACCTCCCACGCCTTCCTGAATTCTCCCTGCGCAATGAGGGCCGTATAGGTGGACACATCCTGTCCTGTGGGGCAGGTGGACTGGCAGGGCGGGGCACTGAGCCGTTTACACGTTCCCGTGGGGCAGTATTTGTCGAATATATGGGCCTCGTATTCGTGGCGAAAATACCGGAGGGTGCTCAGAACCGGATTGGGTGCGGTCTGTCCGAGACCACAAAGGGATGCGGATTGAATGACCTTGCTCAGGGTCTCCAGCCGTTCGATATCATCGGGCCGCCCTTCTCCCCGGGTGATGCGCTCTAGGATGTTCAAGAGCTGCTGCGTCCCCTCCCGACAGGGCGTGCACTTGCCGCAGGATTCTTCGGCAGTAAATCCGAGGAAGAATTTGGCAAGGTCCACCATGCAGGTGGTTTCGTCCATCACCACCATACCGCCGGAGCCCACAATGGCACCCGTCTTGGCGATATTTTCATAATCCACAGGGGTTTCAATGAGGGCTTCGGGAATGCACCCGCCCGAAGGGCCGCCCAACTGGACCGCCTTAAATCGCTTGTTGTCCGGAATGCCGCCGCCGATGTCATAGATGATGGACCGAAGGGGGGTCCCCATGGGGACCTCGATCAGCCCGATATTCCGCACGCGCCCGCTCAAGGCGAAGACTTTGGTGCCTGTGCTCTTCTCTGTACCGAGGCTGCTGAACCATTTGGCGCCTCGATAGATGATCTGGGGCACATTGGCGAGGGATTCCACATTGTTGAGGACGGATGGGCGGTCCCACAAACCTTTATGGGCAGGGAAGGGCGGTCTCGGCCTCGGCATGCCCCGTTTGCCTTCGATGGACCGCATCAGGGCCGTTTCCTCTCCGCAGACAAAGGCGCCTGCGCCGAAATAAAGCTCGATATCCATGTCAAAGCCGGAGCCGAGGATATCCTCTCCCAACAGGCCGTACGCTTTGGCCTGGGCAATGGCGGTCTGGAGGCGCTGAATGGCGAGCGGATACTCCGCTCTCACGTAGATATAGCCGTGATGCGAGCCGATGGCCTTCCCTCCGATGATTATGCCTTCCAGTACCGAGTGAGGGTCACTTTCCAAAATGGAGCGATCCATGAATGCCCCGGGATCGCCTTCATCGGCATTGCACAGCATGTACTTGGGACTCCCTTCAGAAGCGGCGCAAAACTGCCATTTGAGTCCCGTGGGAAATCCGGCACCCCCTCTGCCCCGTAATCCGGATGCCTTCATTTCTTCTACGATCTGTTCCGGTGTCATCTCCAGGAGGGCTTTGGCCGTGCCCAGGTATCCGTCCCGTGCGATATATTCATCGATGTTGTCCGGATCGATCAGGCCTCTGTTTCTGAGGGCCACCAGGACCTGCCGACTGAAGAACCCGATGTCTTTGATGGCAGGAACCAATTGTTCCCCCTCCGGGCTTTCGAATACGAATTTCTCGGCAATACGGCCCTTTACAAGGTATTCCTCAACAAAGTAGGGGACGTCTTCGGCCGAGAGTTTTTGGTAGAATACCCCCTCGGGATAGGCGATCATCAGGGGCCCTGCAGCACAGAAGCCGTTACATCCTGTGGTGGCCACATAGACCTCGTCCTGGAGATCCCGTCTGTTTATTTCGTCCACAAGGGCGTCTCTCACCTCGAGCGATCCGCTGGATACGCAACTGGTCCCTGCACAGATAAGGAGGTGAACGCGGTATTTCTTTTCCATAAATAGTGCCTCTTTTCCCTACGAATTGATTAATGAGACTCGATAAACCCGATCATGAGGGTACGGGGAATAAATTTCCTCAGCGCCCGGGGTTAGAGCCGTTGATTAGGGGTCCTAGTAGGTCGTCTCGCTCCCCACGGAAAGTGCATATTCGGATACGGGCTTTCCGTTCATCACGTGCTCTTCAAATATTTTTTCCGCCTTTTCTTCGTCCAGTAACACATATTTTACCGGTGCGGATTCTTTTACTTCTACCGTCATCATCGGTTCATGGTTACATAGACCCGCACACCCCGAAGAGGTCAGGATGATGTCGGTGGCGCCTGTATCTTGGATTTTTTCAAGGAGAAAATTCATGATTTTTCTGGCGCCGGCCGCGATCCCGCAAGTTCCTAGGTGAACCGTGATTTTTACCCGATACTCTCCGGCTCGGAGGTTTACCGTTCCTTTGGACGCTTCCTTGATCCGTTTGAGGTCTTCCACACGAAGTTTGGCCATTTTGTGCCTCCTGTTGGCGTTTCCCTATGATTCCGGGTTATTCACCATCTCTCGGATCAATTTCAACACCCGTGGGTCTGAAATGGTGGTCACCCCATCGATTTCTTTCTTGATGGACCGTGTATCCAGCGACGCCTTCTTCCCGTTCAGATTTGATTCATAAATAAAATCGACATCCGGATTGCCTGCGATGAGGGACACCAGCGTGGCACCCATATCTCCCATGGGCTTCCGGTCGATATGTCCTGCTCTAAATGTCGCTGCTATTTCTGTGCCGGAGCCCTTCTCGGAAGTCACCGAGAGATGGCCGCCGGTCTCTCGGGCGGCCTGTTCAAAAAGCGGTATGCCGAGCCCCACCCGCCTTGTGGTTCGCGATGTTACGAAGGGATCCGTGATCCCCTTCAGCATCCTTCCGTCCATGCCGCGGCCGTCGTCTTTGATGGTGATGCGTAACAGATCGCTTTCCGTATCTTCAACAATTCTGATCTCAACCCGTGTGGCGCCGGCGGTGGTCGCGTTCTCCACGATGTCCAGTATATGAAGGGAAAGATCCTCCATATCAGTCGGCCGATTCGAGGATCCTTCGTCCGTCCAACCCTTTCAGCGCCAATTTCAGTTCATTCATCTCGGGTGCGGCCACCTCGATGCGGGTAGGGCTTACACCCAAATCCGAAAGTTCATGGGCATCCGATGCGGATATGAAGGGGAACTTTTTATATTCAGGATACGCCAGCCGTGCCCCTTTCAGAGAAAGCCTCGGCGACACTTCGAGTGCATCGAAATCCACATCGTCGGGTATAAATCCGAGCTGGCTGATCACGCTGAAGCTCTGTCGGTCGATGTGTGCCGCAACGGCCAATCCGCCGCAATCGTGTATCCCCTTTACCACCTCACCGAGCGTGAGGTGGGTTCCCCCAATGAGCAGCCGCGTATTGATGGCCTCTGCCTCATCGTATTCGTTGGCCACGACTTGGAGCCCGAACAGGTCCGCATCGTTTTCCCCCGGATAAAGATTGGCGTAGACGAGCGCCTGCATGGAGAGGGCGCCGATTACATCTTCAAACAGGGCGATGACGTGCGTTTCCTCGGCGCTGGTGATTTCCATGCCCGGAATCACCGTTAATCCGGTTCCTGTGGCGCATGCCATGACCGCGGCCACATTTTCCGCGCTGTTATGATCGGTGATCGCAATCATGGCCAGTTGTCTTTTCAGGGCCTCCCGGACGATTTTGATCGGCGTCATATCCAATGTGGCGCAGGGTGAAAGGCAGGAGTGAACATGGGTATCAATCAATACCGATTTTAGTGGCCTTTCGGTTTCAATCGGCACCTGCGCCTCTTGTCTAAGATCGTCTGAGAGTGCTCAACTCCCGGCAACGCCCATCTCAAACAGTTTGCCCACGAGTTCAAACGCGGGCATTTTACTGACCAGTATGGGTAGCCCTTCTTCTCCGGCTTTTTCCAGCGTCATGGGATCGGGCTCTCGATTGTTTACCAGGATAATGCCCGAAAGGGATTTCATGACCGCAACGGCGACAATGTTCTGGTGCGCCTGAAGCGTAACCCAAAGATCCCCTTCCTTGGCGTTCCCCATCACGTCGCTCAATAAATCGCTGGCATACCCGTGGGTGACGTCTCGGTCGAGATGATCCTTCCCGCTCTTTATGTCGAGGTCGAGTTTCTCAGTGATTTCGTGAAGCTTCATTCTCTATACCTCACGGATAATTCCCCTTGTCACCGGGTTAGCCCTTGCCGCGGTAGCTTTCCACGATTTCAATGATTTGTTTCGGATCCACCTGTCCGTGGGTGGTATCATCGACCACCATGACGGGTGCCAGTCCGCACGCCCCCACACACCTGACCACTTCCAGTGAATACACTCTGTCTTCAGTGGTTTCACCTATCCCCACCTTAAGGTGCTGTTCCAGCTTTTCCAGCAGACGTCCCGATCCCTTGACAAAACACGCGGTACCGAGACAGACGCGGATGGTGTGATCGCCCCGGGGAACCATGGTAAAGAACGAGTAAAAGGTGACCACACCGAACACATTGGAAGGCGCAATTCCCAGGCCCAAGGCGATATAGTTCTGGACCGGAACCGGCAGGAATCCCACGATTCCCTGGACTTGCTGGAGGACGGGAATAAGCCCCCCTCGTTTTGTTTTATAAGCAGCGAGTATCTCGTCAATCTTTTCCTTGGCATCGGATTTTTCTTCTTCCTCAAGGAGCTTAAGAAATGCCGCCTTCACCTCTTCCGGATTGTTGGGAGGGACCTGGGTGCCGATACCCGAGGTCTTGGGCAGAGATTCCAGTAATCCTCCACAATGCTCCAAGAGCGTGCGGTGGTGGTAGTTGAAAGATGTCCATCCCGGCCGCCTGAGCGGAGACCTGGCATCCCTCGGGCCCGGCACGCCCAATTTCTGATGATCGGTGATAGGCCGCTGGATCCCTTCCTTTTCCATGTGCTCGTAGGTCATGCCTTCCAGTTGCGGGACGAGGGAGATGATCTCCTCTTCCCAAATCTCCATGGGAGAACTCTCCGGCCAAGAAAGGCCGAGTCGATTGGCCAACTGCGTGAAGATCCAGGTCTCGGATTTGGCATCCCCGGGAGGGGGTACTGCATATCGAACCCGGCTGACCCGTCTTTCGCAGTTGGTGTAGGTCCCCTCTTCTTCAGCCCAGGCGGCCGCCGGCAGAACCACATCCGCATACTGGATGGTCTCGTTGTTGAGGATGTCTTGGACCACCAGAAATTCCGTGGCCTCTAGGGCCGCGGTAACATTCGGCATCACCGGAGTGGTCAGCGCCAAATTTTCGCCCACACAATACAAAACACGGATGTCGGGACCCGATCCTTCGTCCCCTCGGCTCAGGTTCTGAATCATTTCTGAGAAGCGAAGTCCCGGCTTGCTGTTCAGCGAAGTTCCCCAGGCCGTCTCAAAGGCTTGTCTTGATTTCTCATCGTCCACCGGGACGTATCCGGGCAAGAACCCAGGGAGCAATCCCATGTCGCAGGCCCCTTGGGAGTTGTTCAGGTCTCCGAGATAGTTGACACCCCCGTAGGGGACGCCGATGTTGCCGAGGACCTCCTGAAGGGCCACAAACGTGCGTGCAAAAGAAGCCACCTTGGAGCCGTAGACCAGCATGGCGGGGGCCTCGGTGTCCAGCACATCCACGGCGGCCATGATATCATCTGCCGTAAGACCGGTGGTCTCCGTCACCTTGACCATATCGTAGCTTTCGGTACTGTCTCGAATATCCTCGGGACACTCCCGCCCTCTTTGGATCAACTGATGCATGATGCCGTTGATGAGAACGGATTCCGTCCCCTCCTTTAAAAGGAGATGCGTGTTCGCAAAGGTACCGATTTTGGTGGGTCTTGAGTCCACAACAATAAGCTGGGCGCCGGCCTTGGATGCGCGTTTTACGAATGTTCCGGCCACCGGGTTTTCCTCGGTAATGTCGCTGCCGATGAGAATGATCCGTTTGGCTTTTTCCAGTTCGGAGAGGGGGTTGTTGAGCCCGCCGGCCGCAAATGGGGATGCCAGGTTATTGGTTCCGATGCCGACCCTAAACAGCTTCTGCATGGTATAAAGGGCCTCGTTTGTGGACTTTGCCGAGCATATTCCTGCAATGGCATCGGGGCCGTCTTTTTCTACTGTGTTCTTGATTTTGCTGGCGATCAAATCCAACGCCTCCTCCCAGGAGGCGCCCCTCAATTCGCCGTCCTTTCGGATCATGGGGCGAGTCAGACGTTCCGGACTCTGCACGAAATCATATCCGAATCGTCCTTTAACACAGAGTCTTCCCACGTTGGGCTGAATCCCTTCGACCGCCGAAACCTTCATGACGGTATCGTTCTTGATGTGAAGGTCCAACTGGCAGCCCACACCGCAATAGTAACAGGTGGTCCGGACATGCCTGGCTTCCCACGGTCTGATCTTATAACGGCTCTTTTTTTCAACCAGGGCGCCGACCGGGCAGGCCTGGATGCACTGGCCGCAGAAGACACATTCCGACCGATCCAAGGATTCGTCTCCCATGGCAATAATCTTGGCCTCGGCACCCCGAAAACCATGGGAAATGGCGTTGTTCACCTGGATGCTGTTGCAGGCCTCCACACACCGGCCGCAGAGGATACACCTTGAGGCGTCCCGGACAATAAGGGGGCTGGCGGTCTCCATGGGGTATTCAGCAGGGGCTCTGACCAGACCTCTGGTATCCACTTGATAGCGGTAGGCATAGGCCTGCAACTTACAGGCGCTGTGCGCCGGACACAGCTCCGTGGTCTGATCGTATTGTTCCACCTGTCGCTGGAAGTCGGTCCAGTCGTCCGAGGCCTTCTTGGCCACTGCGCAATTGTGGTTGCCGGATTGCAGCAATAAGGCCAGAACCGTTTGACGCGCCTCTTTGACCGCAGGTGAATTGGTATGGACAATCATGTTATCCCCGGCCGGGGCCGAACAGGAAGGGGCAAGGGCCCGAGCCCCTTCGATCTCTACGAGGCAGACCCGGCACGCGCCGGTCGGGGTGGTTCCCTCAAGATGGCATAACGTCGGGATAAAGATTCCGTTGCGTCTGGCCACTTCAAGAATCGTCTCTCCGGGGGTAAACGCCAATTGGCGCCCGTCTATGGTAATTCCATGTTCTGACATTTCTGTTCTCCAGGCCCAAGCCCCTAAAGCGGGTCTCGGGATGCAACCTTATTCAAGTTCGCTTTTTTTATAACAAATGAGGCCACAACTGAGGCATCTGCTTGCTTCTTTTTTCGCCCCCGCTTCATCGAGCCCCGGCCATGGCTTCGGGAAAATCCAGGCGCTTTCGCTGTCCCCCTCGACGTCCAACGCGGGTGGTCGCTCCCTTTCCACCGGCTTTACAGAATGCACCTCAGACACATCCAGCACCCAATCCGCCTCACACACCAGATCATCCGTCGAGGGAACCTGACCTTCGGCGAAATGGGAATGTATGGCCCGGCAGAGCCGACGGCCCGAGAGAATGGATTTCACCACCGCCGAGGAATCACTGAGCCTTCCGGGTTCCGGGGCGCTGAATACCCCATTCTGATCTGTCTTTGGAAAGGTGTGAAAGGTCTCTAGGGTTCGCCATTTGGTGATGTCTGCATCCGACGTTTCCTCGCCCTCATCAAGGACAAATACCAATTCAGGCAGTCGCGCCCCCGGAAAGACGAGCGTGTCCACCGGGAGGGTGCTCTGCTCGGTCGTATCCGGGCGTCGGGGGTCCCTGGTTTCAAGCTCAATGGCCTTCAACTGATCGTTGACGCCTTTGAGGGACGTGACCGTTGTTGACGCATGAACGGCAATTCCTTCGGCACTGAGTGCCCGGGTGTCTTTAAATGACGTGGGAAGTTCATTCAGATCGAGATTTGAAATGATGTGGACCGTTTTTGCGCCCTGCGCTCTCAAAGAGCGTGCCAGGTCGAGGCCTTCCGCCATGTTGTGAACAAGGGCCACCTCCTGCCCGATGTCGACCGTCTCGTTTCGGGAAAGGGCCTCCCACAGATCGAGCAAAATGAAAAATCCCTTAAAGGGAAGATCGAACCCTTTTGCTTCGGGCCGCAGGATTTTTCGGCTGTCAATGCCGCCCGATGTCAACACGATTGCCTGATACCCTTCGCGGATCAGACTGTCCGGGGTAAAATCCTCTCCCATGAGCATGCCCGTTTTTGCTTCAACCCCCATGTTCAAAATCCCCTCGATTTCATGGTCCAGGATCTCACGGGGGAGTCGATCCTCGGCAATGACATACCTCAGGATGCCGCCCAGTTGTGGTTTGGCCTCAAACAGTGTCGGCTGGTACCCTAGGCGGGCCAGGTAATAGCCGGCGGTTAACCCTTCGGCACCGCCGCCGATGACGGCGATTTTCCGGTGATTGTCTGCTGCCTTGTAGGGGTTGATGTGCGTGCCGGTGGTCATCTCATATTCTGAAACGAACCGCTTGAGGGGGTTGATGGCCACAGGCTCGTCCACGAGGTTCCGCCTACAGGCCAGTTCACAGGGGGCCGGGCAGATGTGACCGCAAATGAGCGGAAGAGGACATTTTTCCTTTATAGTGAGGAGCGCTTCAGCATAGTTGCCTTTGTCGATCTGGCTGATATACTTCGGGATATTAATGCCGGTGGGACAATTCCTTTGGCAGGGCGCTGTGCATTCATCGGTCTGGTACTCGTCGATGATACGAATGGAATTGGAACTCAGGGTAATGATGTGTTTCGGGCAGACCCGCTCACACGTGCCACAACCGGTACACCGATCAACGTTAACCACGGGCAGATTATCCGGTCCAATGGAGAGGGCATCAAAGGGGCATGCCCGCACGCAGGTGCCGAGTCCCAGACATCCGATAGGACACACCTTGGCCCCTCCGCCCAGTAGCATGGCGGCCCGGCAGTCATGGACCCCTTGATAGACGTATTTCAGGTCGGCCTCTTGGGTCCCATACCGACAGCCCGGGGTCGCGATTTCCGGTTCCCTAAGCTCTACTTCTACCCCCATGATGGCGGCGATTTCAGCCGCGACGTCGGGCCCGCCGGCAACACATGACCCCGGAGAGGATTCCCCGGCGACGATGGCGGCCGCGTTTGAGCTACAGCCGGGAAATCCGCAACCGCCGCAGTTTGCACCGGGCAGCGCCTCATCCACCGCTTCGATCTTGGGATCCACATAGACGTAAAATACCTTTGAAGCGAGTGCCAGGCACAGGCCGATGGCCACACCCAACCCTCCCATTACCAGAATCCCGGATATCATATCTTTCCTCCAACCATAGCTGCATCAATATGCGTCATTTATTAAATCGGTCCAAAAATCATCTATCCCTACACCATTCCCTTGAAGGCAAAAAAGGCCAGGGATAACATGCCTGCGGTCACCAGACCGATGGAGGTGTCCTGCAACGGCTTGGGGACCCTCGCCAAGAGGATTCGTTCCCGGATGCCGGCGAAGAGGACCAGGGCCAAACCAAAGCCAACGGCATAACTGAAAGAGGCCACCAGCGCCTGCATGAATCCGTATTCCTCTTTGATGTTGATCAGGCACACCCCCATAACCGCACAGTTGGTGGTAATTAAAGGGAGAAATATGCCCAGACCTGCATAGAGTGTGGGGATGCTTTTCCTGAGGAACATCTCAACCAATTGCACCAATGATGCAATGACCAGTATGAATGACAGTGTCCTCAAATATTCGAGATCAAAGGGCCGGAGAAGGAATGCGTTCACGATCCAGGTAATGGCGCCCGCCATGACGAGGACAAATATGACCGCCATGGCCATACCGGTGGCGGTCTCCATCCGTTTGGAAACGCCGAGAAACGGGCAGTTTCCGAGGTATTGCATCAACAGGATGTTGTTAACAAATATGCAACTGACAATCAGTAAAATATAATCCCCCATGCGCCTGCCTCCAATAACCTATTTCATGGCTTTATAGCATGTTTCTCGACTATTTCTTCCCCAGCATATTCATCACGCAGAGCATCAATCCCAGACACACAAACGCCCCCGGCGCCTGAACCATAAAGCTGAAGGGTTGAAATGTCGGCCCGAATACCGGCATGTCGTAAAAGGTCCCGCTCCCGAGGACCTCCCGAATGATGGAAAGGGCGGTTAAGGCCAGGGTATATCCCACCCCGATGCCGAGGCCGTCGGCAAAGGAGTGAAGCACCCCGTTCTTGGCGGCGAAGGCCTCCGCCCGCCCCAGGACAATACAATTCACCACGATGAGCGGGATAAAGATGCCCAATTTGAGAAAGAGGGGGTAGGTAAATGCTTGCATGACCAATTCCACCACGGTGACGAACGTGGCGATCACCACGATATAGCATGCAATTCGAACCCGTTTCGGGATAACGTTCCTGAGCAGTGAAACCAGGACATTGGAACACACCAACACGAAGGTGGTCGCAATACCCATCCCGATTCCATTTTCCACGCCTTTGGTTACGGCCAGGGTTGGACACAAGCCAAGGACGAGTCGAAAGGGCGGGATCTCGGCCCAGAGTCCTTTGGTAAATTCCTGAACTGCCGTCTTAGCCATTTCCTCACTCCCTCATTATTTTCCCAATGTCTTTATCTTATCAAGGATATCCGGTTTGATCTGCTGGTAGCGTTTACCTGCTTGACTGACCGCACTACATACACCCCTCGAGGAGATGGTCGCGCCGCTGAGCGCATCGATCACCCCGCCATCCGCTTTGACCTTCAGGGGCTCCACAATGGGTAATCCTTCAAACTGTGCGCTAAAAGAAGGGTCGGTTTTCGTCCGCGCGCCCACACCCGGTGTTTCACTGTGGGTGGTGACCTCCGCACCAACGATTTTATCGGTTTTTAGATTTACAGCTACAATAACGCCGATGTCGCCACCAAATCCTTTGCCAAAAGACTCAAATGCAACCACTTTGGGCTTGCCGTCAAATTCACCGACAAAGACCGTGCTTTCTTTTCCATTCTTCGTTATCTTAAAACGGTCGGTAATGGGATTGTTCGTACAGCCCTTCAGAATTTCATTGATGGCCGGACCTTTGACGAATTTGAGCTGTTGGTACTCTATCCGCTCTTTGGTGGCATTCTGGATGGCTGCCAGCACGCCGCCGGAGAGCGCGCTGAAAATGACAATTACCAGAAAAAGTTTAATCATCTCACGCATCTTCACTCCTCTTTCCCAGGGCCCTCGGCCTGATCTTATCAAAAAGCGGATTGGCGACATTTACCATGAGGATGGCGAACACAACGCCGTCCACAAAGGCGCCGATGTTGCGAATCAAAACGGTTAGAAAACCTGCGCACGCGCCGTATATAAGCATCGGAATGAAGTTAACCGGAGAGGAAGAATCCTCAGTGGCGAGGAAAAAGGCGCCGATAAGCGTGTAGCCCGTCAAGAGATGAAACAAAGGGGGGGCGTACACGGCAGGCTTGGCCAGATAAAAGAAGAGGGCGGTAAGAAACACACTTGCAAGAAAGGAGAGGGATATTTCCCATCGAATAAATCCCCGAACCATCAAATAGATTCCGCCGATGACGAGTCCGAGGCCGAAGGTCGAGCCGATGGCGCCTGATTGCTGTCCCATGAACAGTTCCCCGAAAGGGTAGTTCCAAAGAACGTCGGGGCCGAAATATTTCAGCGCACTCAATGGATACATCATGCGAACCCCCAGATCGTAGTTCAACAAGGCCTCGTTGAAATCAAGGATCGCCCCCCATGACAGCATGATCATGGCGATGGCCACCAGAGAGGGGTTGAGGGGGTTTGCACCGATCCCGCCATAGATCTGCTTTCCGACAACAATGGCGATAAACGTTCCGACCAGGACCACCCACCAGGGTGTGGATGCAGGGAGCAGCATGGCGAACAACAATCCGATAACCGCTGCATTTCCGTCTCCGATACTGATGGGTCGTTTCATCATGAGATTCATGATGAGTTCCCAGAGGATGGAAAAGGAAATGGCAAGTGCCACCACGCCGAGGGCAGGGGCGCCATATTGATATATCCCCAGGATGACCGCGGGAAGTGCCGCGAGCATGGTATTGTAGCTCTTGGCATAGAGACTGCTCCCGTTGTGCCAGTAGGGGGCGTATGAACCAACAAAAAGCTTATTGTTCTCCATCGGATTCCTCCGCGGCCTGCTCCAAACCCAGTTCATGCTTCCCGAGCATAATGTAGTGAAATACGGGAATATGAAGTGGGCAGACGTAACTACACAGCCCGCATTCCACACACGAAAAAAGGTCATAAACTTGAGCGGCTTCTTCATAGAGGCGGTTTTCAAGAAGGCGAATGAGCATGTTGACAGGGAGTTTCGCGGGGCAGGCCCTGACACATTCACCGCAATTGACGCACGGATTGTCGGAGTTGGGAATGACCTGGTTTTTGTCTTGAATCAGGATGGCATCTGTTGAGTGCATGATCGGCATGTCTTCGGAATAGACGCTATGGCCGGTCATGGGGCCGCCGAAGACAATCCGGTCCCCTTGATCCACTGAAATGTCGAGTGCGCTCAGGATCTCTCGCACAGGCGTACCGATTCTTGCCCGAACACAGCGCACCCGACCGTCCTTATGAATGACGGAAACCATCTTTTCCACAGGCGGCCGCTTGTCCACAAAGGCGGTCTTGAGGGCCAGTACGGCCTCGGCACTGATGACCCCCACGCCGAAGTTCGAAAGCGCCGCGTTGGCCGGAATATCCCGACCCAGTATCTCCCGCACGGTGAACCGGGGCAGGGCGTTGGGATAGACCGGGCGGATGACCTTGATCTCGGCGCCGGTCTTTTCGGCTTGGGAACGAAGATTCGGCGGAACCACGAGAACGACCCGGGAAGCCCCTGTTACGGTTTTGAGGTAATCCAATCCCTCCTTGATCCCTTGCGCCTCGGCGTGGACAATCCACTGGTTGGTGGACACCAGAAGATCCTGATCCATGCCGTTTACGACAATAATATCAAGCGGGTTTTCGATATGAATGAGGGAGGTGAAATTCGACATGCCGGGAAGAAGCGCTAGAAATTCCCGGACAACCTGAGGACTCGGGGATTCGACGGCCTTACTGAATTCGGTGTCCCACCTGTCTTTGTCCGCCACATCGATGGTGATAAAAATGGAACGGTAATCGGTGAAGGTGGTGTTTTCAGAAACCCGCTCAACCGTCCCGGTAACAGGAGAAGCAAGATACCCCTTTCTTCCCTGCAAAAGCGGCACTCTCTCCCCTGTCTTGACCTCGGCCCCCTGTCTGAGATTGAGATCCCCATAATGGATACGGTCACTGCTTAAAGTCAGCGTTATTTTTTCGGGCAGAGGGATGTCTTGCACTTCAAACTGACCGGGGTCTTCAACCTCCGCATATCTCAGTTTAGGCC
>JARRPY010000013.1:0-24608 GCA_037382425.1 Deltaproteobacteria bacterium | reverse complement strand
CGTTTACATATTCATCCCCGGCTGTATCCGGACCTATTGGATAATCGAAATAGAGGATAAGATACTGTATTAAATAGGGATGAAGACAGTCCGGTTCCGAACGGGGCACGCCTTTGAAAAAGGTTTTTTCCTGATTTAACCGGCAGAGTGCATCGAGAAAACTTCTGTCCAGTTTTTCAGGATCCATTGCCGACGGATGATAACGGGTCATCAGATGCCGGAAATGATCCTGAAGGCGGAGCGCGGTGTATAGATAGGGGTGCAGTTCATGGGGCGGAAGGTCCCGTTCCATTTCTTCAATGAGATGTTCAATTTCATCCCGGCTCTTTTCAAAAAGTACATAGAGGAAGCTACGAGGCCGGGCGTCCAGATCGCCGATACGAACCCGTCCAAACTTGAGGTAGTGCAGGCGGCGTTTGTCAAAAGGATGTAGGCTTCGCTGATAGGCCAGTAAGGTGTCTTTGGAATAGGCGTCTCGCCATTTTCTGACCGGGTTTTCGGGCCGCGCAAACCGCTCGATGATCCGACGGATGCGGGGGTCCAGAAAGGGTTTCAGCACGTCTTCCAGTGCGTCCGAGGTATCCCCCTTTCCCATATCCGAAAGGGCGTCCACCAGTGTTTCTTTGATGTAAAAGCTGTTTCCCCCGGGATATTCAATATACGCGTCCGGATGGGGCCCCAGATCCAGAAGCCTGCGATGGGTCCAGAGTTCTCCGTTAAAATAGGATTCTGAAAGGATGTAGTGACAGGCGTCTCCTATCCGCTTTCGTTTCAGATACATGGGTCCGCTTTTCTTTCAGATGACGTGAGGGGATCGGGACCATCTAAAAAGCGATTCCAGATGATGGGATCGTAGCGATCCCGACGAAAGTAGCGCTCATAGGGGTGGCACTTGCACAAGAGGAGGAAGGTGGTGTCGGTGTTAAGTTGCCAAAGGTCTTCCTCCAGCACGTCAAAATTTCCCCCGCCCTTGGATATAATGAGATCGGCGCATTCCATTTGTTGCCTGAGTTTCTGTGAGCATCTGGCGAGGCACGTGCCGGGGACGGGTCCGCTGATCCCGTTTTCAATGACCGTAGCCACATCGGAGATGCCCACGTCCCGGGCCTCTTTCAAGGTGACATCATTCATGGTGGGCACACTTCTGACCACGAAGTAAACCTCGGGGTTCATCATATCTCGCATGAATTCCAGCAGTAACTTATCGAAGACGATCTCTCCGGCGTTATCGCTCAAATAGACAATCCTGCGGGCAGATTTAAGGGTGTTTGAGAAAAGAGCGTACGGGGCCTTGGGCAGGTGACGGCCCAGTCCTTCCTTGACCGCTGCTTCGATCCCTTCGGCATGATTATCGATCATCAGATCAATGGAATTACCAATAATCGCCATGTGCACGGCGGTTTTAAGCGGGTCATCCGCCGCTTGAATTTGCCTGCGCAGTACCGGAGCGGCGTCGAGAACGCGTTCATTTTGAAGCCGCTTCGCCTCGAGGAAGGGATCCGTTTGATGGGTACGGGAGCGGATGGTCTCCCAGATTTTTTCGATTACCTCGGGGCTGGTCTGGTCCCAATCCCTACCCCGAAAAACGGGGAGTTGTAACACTTCGCTGAAAATTTCCCGTCTTTCTTCATGGGGTACCCCCAGATGTCTGAGGGCCGACACCGCCATATTGGTTACACAGGGAATGCACTCGGGTTCTATGCGCAATGGTTTGTCTCTAGAATTGATCGATTTTCCATTTCTTATATCTGTAAAGGTCCTTCTCCAGGAAATAGAGGCAGAGAAGAAGGATAAGGGCGTCATCAATCTGGCCGATCACGGGAATGAAATCAGGCAGGATGTCCACGGGAATAAAGAGATACACAATGCCGGAGACAAACACCAAAATGGACCACCAAGACACGTCGCGATAGTTCCCTTTGAAATAGTCTTTTATGAGCCCACAGAGGAGCTTCATGTCCTCTATGAATCGGTTCAACAGACCGATTTTAATAAGGCTGTCTTTTTTCATCCATCCTCGCTCACCACATCGTAGGTCCCCATTATGCGGCGGCCCTTATGAGTGACTTCCACAGCAATGATCGCCACAGGCGGTCCCATCGGCCATGGCCCGGATAATTTCCGCCTGATCCGGAACCGTAATCCGATCGATTCGCACATTCAAACGAACGGATGATGCGTTGGGTGGAATTGGGGCCAAGGGAATATTCAGGTGTTCGAAAAAGGGACTGATCTCTTCGGTGTCAAGGGTCAGCGTAAGGACATCACCGATCTCCTTCCCCATCAACTCATATTCAAAAGGCGAATATCCATGAGCGCCGATGCCCACCACGAATTCATATGAAACCGGTTCAGATGGGGAGTTCGAGCGCTCTTGAGCGTTCACCGCTTCGATGGAGAGTTTAACCTTGGTGAGATGATCAATGTTCTGTGCTGTTTGTACCACGGCATACCTCCTCTTAGACTTATCTTAAAAATATAAATCCCTTAATGAAAAATTCAAACATCAGGACCAACCCATCATTTCTTTTTAGGCGGTTTAATTCGCCATTTGACTCAAACTTACGACCATTAGGCCTGTTTTTGCTCGCTTGGTCTCGTGAACTGGGTTATATTGTCATAAAAACATCCGGAGGGCTTCATGGACCACTCACTGGTTTGGATCGACCTGGAGATGACGGGGTTAGATCCGGAACGACACCTTATTCTTGAGATTGCATCCATTGTGACCGATGGACAGTTGAACGTGTTGGCCGAAGGACCGGACCTGGTCATTCATTATGATCCATCGGCGCTTTCCACCATGGATGAGTGGAGCCGAGCCCACCATCAATCATCGGGTCTCTTGAGCCGAATTGAGGCGTCGAGCTATAGCTGCGGTCAGGCTGAAGCGCAAACCTTGGACTTTTTGTCCACATACTGCAAGAACTCAGCGACATCAGGGAATCGATTGAAGAGTTGCGATACTATCGCGAAAAGGTATTCGTTTGATGGGGACCTTTCGTCCCATGGATCATTTATGTTAGGAAATGTTATGAATCTGCCATCGAGGGGAGAAAGCTCATGGTGACGTACAAGCGATCTGTGTGCCCGCATGATTGCCCGGACACGTGCGGGCTATTGGTGGGCGTGGAAGGAGACCGAATGGTATCGGTCAAGGGAGACCCGGATCATCCCTTCACGCAGGGTGCGGTGTGCGTGAAGGTCAGGCACTATCCTGAACGGGTTCACTCACCGCATCGCATCCTGTATCCGCTGAGACGAACCGGCCAAAAGGGGGCAGGAGAATTTGAACGGATCTCGTGGGATGCGGCCATGAATGAGATCGTGGATCGCTATGAAAGGACCATCTCCGAGTTCGGTGCCGAGGCCATTCTTCCCTATTCTTACGCCGGGACCATGGGGGTGGTCCAGTTTCACGCGGGTCATCCCTTCTTTCACAGACTCGGCGCCTCCAGGCTCATGCGGACCATCTGCAGTGCGGCGGCCGAGGCCGGATTTTCGGCGAGCATGGGGAGCGTCCCCACCACCGACATCGAATCCACCGTGGATTCGGATCTGATCATCCTCTGGGGAAGCAATACGCTTTCCACCAACATGCATGCGTGGCCCTTCTTTCTCAAGGCCCGCAAGAGAGGGGCGTTGCTTGCGACCATTGATCCCTACCAAAACCGAACGGCCCGAGAGGCGGATATCCATCTCAAGCTCCGGCCCGGCACGGACGCGTGCCTGTCCCTGGGTATCATGCATGTGTTGATCCAAAAAGGGCTTTTGGATGAAGCGTTCATCGCCGAGGAGACCACCGGCTTTGAATCGCTCAGGGAACGGGTGAAAGACTATCCTGTGGCGCGTGTTGCGGGAATTACCGGCGTGCCGGCAGAACAGATCGAGGATCTGGCGACGCGGTACGGGACCGCTCGCGCCCCCTATATCCGGACGGGATGGGGTCCTTCCCGCCAGCTCAAGGGGGGGATGGCCATGCGCACCATTGCGCTTCTCCCGGCCTTGGTGGGGGCCCTCCACAAGAAGGGCGGCGGTATCACCCGGTCTACGGCCGCCGCTTTTGCGTTCAACATGGAGGCCGTGCTTCAGGAATCGCTGGCCGTATCCCCCGCACGGACCATCAACATGGTGCAACTGGGCTCGGCACTGACACAGATGGATGACCCGCCCGTGAAGGCCCTTCACGTCTATCACAGCAATCCGGCCGTGGTGGCGCCCGATTCCAGCCAGGTGCTTCGGGGGCTTGCGCGAGAAGACCTCTTCACCGTGGTCCACGAAATCGTCATGAGCGAGACCGCACGCTTTGCAGACCTGGTGCTTCCGTCCGCTACGTCCATGGAAGCCACGGATCTCTACCGAAGCTACGGCCACTATTATCTCCAGATGGCCCATCCGGTCATTGCGCCCGTGGGAGAGGCCCGTTCCACGCTGGCCATTTTTCAGGATCTGGCCCGTCGGTTTGGATTTAAAGAGCCCTGTTTCAGTCGAACGGAGTCGGAGATAATTGAGGACCTCCTGGCATCTGAATCGCCTTATCTGAGCGGCATGACATTGGAACGACTCAAAAGCGGCGCCCCCGTTCGTCTAGCCATCCCTCGGGATGTTTTTTCAGTGGGTTTCGGCACGCAATCGGGCAAGATCGAGTTTTATTCCCAGGGTATGGCGGATCAGGGATTGGATCCGCTCCCCTCAGGCGAACCCAGCGTGGATGATGAAGGTGAGGGCCGTTTCGGGCTTCAGTTGATTACCCCGCCGCGGCATCAATTTCTCAATTCCACCTTCAATGACATTGAAACGCTTCGGGAACAAGCGGGGCCTCCACCCTCATGATCCATCCGGATGATGCCCGGGTCCGCGGAATTAGAGAAGGTATGAAGGTCCGTGTATTTAACGATCGTGGCGAGATTACGTTGTTCGCCCAGATAACCGATCGAACAGGTAAGGGGGTGACCGTGGCCGAAGGGATCTACTGGCCGCGGTTCATGCCGGGAAACCGCGGCGTCAATCATCTCACCAGCCAGCGTCTCACCGACATGGGGCAGAGTTGCGCCTTCCATTGCAACCTGGTGGAAGCGGCACCGGTCACCGTTGCATCCGAATAGAACAAATTACTTCCGCAGGCCCTGTCCCACGCGAAATACGTGACCCTAAGGGCTCGCGCAAAAATAACTTCACATTTTTCCATCTCAGCTTCGGGTCATCTCCGGCCGCCGCTCAATCATTGAAGTCCTCGAAATAGTTCACTATTCCTGTGGCTTCACTCAATCGCGGCGACCAAATCTGACCCAAATCTGATCCTCAATTCTGCGAATTTATTTTTGTGCGAGCCCTAAGTTGCCGGTACTGAAAATCGCTTCTCGCGAAAATGAACCTTGGCCCGATGGCAGCGGGGGCAGGTCATCTGATCGCGGAGTGCCTCGAAAGGGGTTCCCGGCGGACAACCGATCTCTTTACATCCCTTCCCAGGATCATAGGTGTAACCGCACGGGCACTGATAGACATGGACTTTCTTAAATTGCGCCGTCATTTCCAATCCATCCGTTCCATAATAGATTCTAGTAAAAAGGGGTGGTCGCCTCGAACATCTAATCTGCACCCAAGGCCTCCCTCAACCAGGCCCTGACGTCATCATCCACCGCGTAGACGCCTTTTTGACTTCCGTAAGATGCCTTAATTTTTTCGATGATCTGCTGCGGCGGGTCTACCTTCGCGAGTTCTACCGCGCCATCGGAATTTCGATTCACGAGATAGATGACCGGTTGATCTTCCCAGGTGTTGAGGACAAAATAATTGGTTTGATCCGCTTTTGATCGTACCATGCGGTATCCGCGGCTCCAGTTGTTCCCCCATTCAAGATAAAGCCGAACCGCCTCCTCCGGGCTCATGTCCCAATCGATGGCGTCCAGGAGCCCACATTCTTTTTTCAGTTCCTCTAATCTTTAAAAAAACAAAATACTTACATATCAATTACTTACTCGTGGCGCACGCATATGAAATGGCGGTGTTTGGTGTCTATCTGATGGTTCTTTCGAGACCTTAGTGTATCATTTTCCCTGAAATGCACCCGTTTTTTTGTCCTTTATTTCATGAGATCCGGCCATTTCATCGGATTAAACACCCCTTCAGTCCCACCTAAGACGGGAGCTTCGAATGGAGGATTTAACCGGGCGAGGTAATCCCGCTAGAAGCGGGACCGCAACCAGCGGAGAATGCGGTCGCTACGTATTGTCACCGGGGTTCTTTGCAGGAGGCAGCCCAAGGGAGTGAGCGGGTGGGTTGGTATTGAACGGGGGAATCATCTTCTACGGCAGAACGCTCAACAAAAATTTCCCTCGAAGCGCTTTAGTTTATGGGGACCCCGGAAAAATGTCTCTCGGTTTCATTTGAGACATATATGTCTCATGAGACATTGTGCGAAGTTGTTTGAAATCACCACCGGAATATGGGATCATATTTACTGATACGCGCTTTCATTTTTGCTTGACACGGTATCTTTTTTACTGGATATTAGATAATAATGATTATCCATAGTGCCGGCCGGATAAGCAGAATCGATTCGTTTCAGACATCATATCGTGTCGTGACGGTGGGATTGGCGGATGGCTGAAACCGCTAACTTATTGTATTTTTTTGTACAACAACCATGTGGAAAGGAGGATCAGATCATGAAACGACAGATGCCTTGTTTCAAAACGTTGTTTTGTATCGGGGCCATGGCCGCCACGTTCGCCGCATATATGGCCTTCGCTGCGCCCGTGGGCCTGCCACCGGTCCCGGTTCCGGGCAACAACCCCATCACCCCTGATAAAGTTACGCTGGGGGATAAATTGTTCCATGATACCCGGTTCAGCACCACAGGAAAGGTGAGTTGTTCCACCTGCCATGAGAGGAAGAAAGGGTTCACCGATAATCTCCCCGTGTCCGAAGGGATAAACGGCCTCAAAGGCACACGGAATGCCCCCACGGTGATCAATGCGGCCTACCTCAAGACCCAGTTCTGGGACGGCCGGGAGCCCGACCTGGAGTCCCAGTCCGGTCAGCCGTTTTTAAACCCGGTGGAGATGGGGCTCAAATCCCATGACCCGATTTTGGAGATTATTGCCCATGACCCGGAGTATCAGGCCCTCTTCAAAAAGGCATTTGGGAAGACCGGGGATCAGATCACCATGACACAGGTGCTGCAGGCGATTGCCACCTTTGAGAGAACGCTGATTGGCGGTGACACGCCCTTTGACCGGTACTATTTTCAAGGGGACAAGACCGCCATGACACCCGAAGCCATTCGAGGCTTTGACGTCTTTGTGAATCAGGGCCGGTGCGTTTCCTGCCACACCATTGAGCAAACCCAGGCCCTGTTCACGGACAACCGGTTCCACATGATCGGGGTTTCGGCCAACCAGATGCCCCGGGACCTGGACGAATTGAAGGCGGCCGTTCAGGAGGTGAAGGAAAAGGGAACGGATATTGCCGTGCTGAGCAACCCAAAGACGTCGGCCCTCGGGCGATATGCCGTAACGCGGGAGCTGACCGACATCGGGGCTTTCAAGACGCCCACACTTCGAAATATTGAGCTCACCGCTCCGTACATGCATGATGGGAGTCACAAGACCCTGGAGGAAGTGGTGACGTTTTATAACAACGGCGGGCGGTTGGAGGAGAGCGATCCCGTACCCCAACTCTTAAGCGGAGGGATCCGGCCGCTCGACCTGACGGATCAACAGCAGGCAGACTTGGTGGCCTTTCTTAAGGCCCTTACGAGTCCTCAGTTTGTCCAGAAATAGGCCTGCGCCCCGAGCAAACATAAGGAGGAAGACGGCATGGACATGAATCGACGAACATTTCTCAAGACGACCGGTTTAGGGATGGCCGCGGCTGCGTTTCCCATGAGCCTGGTGAAACTGGCCTTTGGGGGGCGTGGCCCGGGAGAGGATTTCACCTTTGGATATATCTCTGATGCCCATATTCAGCAGATTGAGGGAGATACATTTGTCCGTAACTGGGATATGGGACTCATTCGCGCGGTCAGGGAGGCCAACCTCCTGACGCCCCGACCCGACTTTTTCATGTTCGGAGGGGATCTGGCGCAGTTGGGGAAAAAGGAAGAACTGGATCACGGCCTCGAGATTATGTCCGAGCTTCGTGGCAAGGTCCATTACGTGATTGGAGAACATGACTACTACCTGGATCTGGGGGAATACTGGCAGTCCAAGATCGGGCCTTTGTGGTACAGTTTCGATCACAAGGGGGTCCATTTCGTGGTCCTGAACAGTATCCTCACCTACGACAGCTGGGTTCATGGAAAATGGGCATCTCCCATGGACCGTATGCTGGCCATGGCGCGATTGGACAATCCCCACGGCTCTCCCTTCATGGTGGGGGAGGCGCAACTCACCTGGTTGAAGCAGGACCTGGGGAAGGTGAATCCGAGTACCCCCGTGGTGGTGTTTTCTCATTCTCCCATCCAGAAGATCTTCAAACCCTGGAATTTCTGGACCGAGGATGCGGAGCGGGTACAGGCGCTTTTAAAGCGTTTTGATAAGGCCACGGTGATATATGGGCATGTCCATCAGATTCAGTACAATCAGATCGGAAACATCTCGTTTCATGCGGTCATGGCCACGGCCTGGCCCTGGCCCTATCCCGAATCCTACTCCCAGGTGGCCAACTGCCTCCCCAAACTGACGGTTCCCATGAACCGGGCCGATCCCTTCTTTGAGAGGGATGCCACGGGCTGGCAATTTGTTGACCTGACGTCAGGCAGAGCCGGCATGGCCTACCAGTTGCCTGACAATAAGAACCGCCGGGTGGCTTACAACCCGAAAATCGGTAAACCCGTGGACGCGGACTACCAGGATTACGACAACAGAATTCCGCCGCAGAGCCATTTCTAACACGGTGAAAGGAGGGCAATTATGCAGAAAAACAAGCGGATTATGGGAACCTTTTTTGCCGTTCTGGTGGGCACAGCGATGCTGGGGCTCTCCTTCTCAACAAACGCGGATGAGTTCACCCTGGAGGATCTGGCGCGCTGGCAAAAGGAGTTCATGAGTGTGGTTAAGGACGGTGAAGCGCTCTTCCACAACCCCGACTTGGGGAACAACAAAGTCTCCTGCGACCAGTGTCACCCCAATGCCGCCAATACCCACCCGGAGACCTATCCCAAGTTCCAGCAGCAACTGGGACGGGTGATCTCCCTCTTTGAGATGGTCAACTGGTGTATAGAGAATCCATTGGAGGGGGAGCCATTGGCCGCGGATGATCCAAAAATGGTCTCTCTCTTATCCTATATCACCTATGAGCGGCGAGGCGTGCCGCTGGCACCGGGAAAGCATTGAAAATGCGTCCCACGAAGAGACCGGCAGTTGAACCGATACCGCGATTTCAATACCTACCTCCGGGAAATATTCGGGGAGCGGGTTCAGAAGATCCCCTTGGATGCCGGGTTGAGCTGCCCCAATCGAGACGGCACCCTTTCCTATGAGGGGTGCCTTTTTTGTGACGCCAGGGGATCCGGGACCGGCGCCCGGATTCAGCAAGGCCTGACCATTACCGAGCAGATTGAAAGGGCACGGGCGTTTTTGTCCAGCCGGTATAAGGCCAGGAAATTTATTGCCTATTTTCAGTCGTTTACCAATACCTACGCCCCGATTGACCATCTGAAATCGCTCTACGATGAGGCCTTGTCCCGGGAAGACGTGGTCGGATTGTCGGTGGCGACCCGGCCGGACTGTGTAAACGAGAAGGTGCTGGATCTCTTGGCCGGGTATGGATACAGGCACCTGGTTTGGATGGAATACGGGCTTCAGTCCGCCCACGACCGGACGCTCAGGCGGATCAACCGGGGCCATGATGTGGCCTGTTTTGAGAAAAGTGTTCGGATGGCCCATGCCCATTCGCTGAATATCTGTGCCCACGTCATCCTAGGCCTTCCCGGAGAAGACCGGGGAATGATGCTGAAGACGGCCCGGTTCCTTGCACGCCTGCCGATTCAGGGGGTCAAGATCCACCTTCTGTATGTGGTGGCCGGCACGCCGCTGGCCGCGCTGTATCAAGAGGGAAGGGTTCGGTGCCTCGAACCGGCGGAGTATACCGATCTGGTGGTCGATGTTTTGGAGAGACTTCCGCCGGACCTGGTGATTCAGCGGCTCACCGGTGATCCGGTCCCTTCCGAGCTCGTGGCGCCTGATTGGGCTATCCACAAGTCACAAAACCTGAAACGCATTTGGCAACGGCTTCAAGAAAGGGAGACCTGGCAGGGCCGGCTCTATGAAAAATAGGCTCCGGGGAAGGCGCGAGGCGACTGATCAACCTACCGATACGGGTCTCCGACCTTTTTTCGGAGGAGTTGGTCCCTGGCGGTTTCATATTCACCGGTGCCCGGGATTAGAGAGCGGTTTTTTGCCAGTTGATCGAGGACCTCTGCCTCCGCCTTTTCGAACTGGATGCTGCTCTTGCTGATGACCCGGTTGATCACGTGGTATATCTCTTCGTCGGTCCCGTATATATCGATGACGCTCGGGTCGTCGATAAGGACCTCCATCAGATACTGGGTCATGTAGAGAGAATAGGGATTCGGCCGGGGAACCAGGCTTCGGATCGGCGAGATGAAATACTTGAAGTCAAATTCCGAACTGTTCAATGCGCTCTTGAGTCCCCTCAATATCCCCTCGGACACACCGGCGGCATCATCTGTTTCAACGATTTTCTCTTCCAGCAGAATCTGGGAGAGCCGGCTGTGTATTTCGGGGATCTTAAACCTGAAGAAGCGGCTTTGTTGAAAGGCCCGCTGTTTCTCTTGACGGTCCAATCGATTGATGAGCTTGTCCTGGACCCTTCCGGTGTCTCGTGTTTCCATTGATATCCTTAATCGGGTTTTTCCCTGGTGTTAAGATTTTTTACTGTCCGAGGAAGCGGTCTTTTTTTCCCCTTCTTTAGAAGCCTTGGTTTCAGATGCCTTGCCCCCGTCGGTCGATCCCGAACTCTCTTTGCTTGTTGAGGTATCTCCTGATGTGTTCTCCGAAGCGCCCGGGCCGTGTTTAGACGCGTAATCGGTCACGTACCACCCCGTGCCTTTGAGGTGAAATGTGCTCTGGGAAATGAGCTTTTTCATCTTGGAATGACATTCCTCGCATTCGGTGATGGGCGGATCCGAGAATTTCTGTAAAACTTCCACATGATGTCCGCATTTTCCGCATTCATACTCGTAAATCGGCATACCTGCTACCCTCCTTTATGAATGAGACATCGCCGAAAGCCATAGGCGATTGTCTGTATTCATTGTAAGACGCGAGAACATGATCCAGCTTGGGTATGGAACACGTCTTCAATATGTCGAAGGCCTTGGCATGAACCAACGATTCCTCTTCTGCTCTCGCGGCCTCAGAAAGTTCATATCTCTGAGAAAAATCGCAGAACCGGACAATATGAACCAATTCATGGGTGAAGATGTAGACCAACAGCGGCAGCAAGGCCAGATGCCGGTCTCTCTTCAATACATCCAGTATGATGTGATCCTGGAGGCAGATGAAGTAAAACTCACGTCTCTTCGTCTTTGACGAGAATTCATCCACCTCCCGAATGGCTCGTGTCAGAACAGCCAAGGCGAAAGAACTGATCTCATCCGAACGCAAAGATGAAAGCGTTTTCACGTCATAGCGATGACGCTTCCATTGTCGAAACGAAAATTTGTAGAAATCAGACGTTGCATCTTCGGCAATGGAGAGTGCATCACTCACGACCGCGAGGTCATTGTGGCTGAAGGAAGCCATCTCATATTCTCTTGTAAGGAAAATTTGATGAGAAGATAAGGTCGGCAGCGCAAAAGTCAATCCCTGATACGGGCTTTTTATGGTGGCGGTGACTGGATTTGAACCAGTGACTCTGCGGATATGAGCCGCATGCTCTGACCAACTGAGCTACACCGCCTTCAGCTTTTAAGCCCCCGGCATCGGGGTATAATTTAGCCCGGATTTGCCTTTTGTCAATAAAATAGTGAGGATCCTTCATCAACTCCATGGAAAAGAGGCGTGCGGGAGACCAAGCCCCGGACGCCCCTCTTGATGCCGCAAGTGACACTTACTGGTATTTCTTAACTTCCTCCGTCAATACGGGAACCACATCAAACAAATCAGCCACAACCCCGTAGTCGGCCTTTTGAAATATCGGGGCGTCTTCGTCCTTGTTGATCGCCACGATTACCTTGGAGGTGCTCATGCCGGCCAGGTGCTGGATAGCCCCTGAAATTCCGCAGGCGATATAGAGGTTGGGCGAGACCACCTTTCCGGTCTGCCCGACCTGGTCTGAATGGGGCCGCCATCCGGCGTCCACGGCGGAGCGTGAGGCCCCGACCGTACCGCCCAAGACGGCCGCCAGGTCCTCTAAGATATTGTAGTTTTCGGGCCCTTTCATTCCTCGGCCGCCGGAAACAATTTTGTCCGCCTCTGTCAGATCAATCTTTCCGCTTTCATCTTTGAGTTCTTCCACCACCTTGGTTTTCATGTCGCCGTCATCCAGGGTAAATTCAGCGTCGATGACATTCGCGGAACGGGAGGTATCCGGCTCGATTATGCTCATCACGTTGGGTCTGGCCGTGGCCATCTGAGGGGTGCTGTTTTCGAAGCTCACCTTGGCATAGGCTTTTCCTGCATAAATGGGCCTCGTCGCCACCAGATTCCCGTCTTCTATGGCAAAGACCGTGCAGTCCTGGGCCATTGCCACGTCGAGTCGGGCCGCCAATCTTGCAGACAAATCTTTCCCCTGGACCGAAGCCCCCAAAATGAGTACTGCGGGATCATTGGCTTTAATGAGTTGCGAGATGACGGACACGTAAGCGCCTGTCGTATACTTCTCCAAATTCGGGTCATCGGCGACCTGCACATGATCCGCCCCGTAGTGTCCCATTTCCTCCGCCTTGTCTTTAATATTCGAGCCAAGCAAGACCACCGTTAATTCTTGACCCAGCGCGTCAGCCAGGCGTCTTCCTTCGCTGACCACTTCGTACGTAATCTTTCTGATCTCTCCGTCCCTTTGCTCAGCAATTGTCCATACTCCCTGTGCCATTTTTATCTCCTTAACTGAATCATCGTGTTATCTCGTCATCAATGTGAGCCAAACCATCACCTGAAAAGAGAACGCTTTCAGATGACCTTTGCCTCTTCGTGGAGCAGCTTGGCCAGTTCAGCGGCCTTTTCCTGAGGGGTTTCTCCCTCGACGATCTTACCGGCTGCTCGCTCGGGTGGCGGGGTCAATTCCAAAATTTTCAATTTGCGGGCGGCTTCTCCAAATTCAGCGGCGTCCAACCCCAAATCGGCCAGGCTTTTTTCCTCAAGGGGTTTTTTCTTGGCCTTCATAATCCCGGGCAGGGAGGCATATCTCGGTTCATTTAGTCCTTTTTGTGCGGTTAAGAGCGCCGGAAGGCTGGTTTCGATAACCAGGGTTTCCCCCTCAACGGGCCGATGCACTGTGGCCGATTGACCGTCCTCGGCAACCTCCACTTTGACCACAAGCGATACGCTGGGAATGTCGAGAAGGTCGGCAACCGCAGCGCCGACAACGCCCATGTCATCGTCCACGCCTCGCTGGCCCGTGAAAATGAGGTCACATCCCAGGTCTTTTATGGCGGCGGCCAATGCCTTTGCCGTGGCAAGAGAATCGCTCCCATCCAGGGCATCGTCCGTAATCAGAATCCCTTTGTCGGCACCCATGGCCAAGGCCGTACGAATGGATTCCGTCACCCGTTTGGGGCCGAGGCCCACAACGGTTACCTCGCCCCCGAATTTTTCTTTCAGGCGCAGCGCTTCTTCCACACCAAATTCATCGTAAGGATTGATCACCCATTTGATGTCATCTGTGACAATGGACTTTCCGTCCGATCCGATTTTGATCTGGGTCTCCGTATCCGGGACCTGTTTTAAACAGACTACAATATTCACTTTGTTGTCCTCCTTTCGCTTACCTTTAATTTAGCATTGAAGCGGTTAGACGCATTATGGCCCCATTCCTGGTAAAACAACATGGGATGATATTCTAAATCCGAATGCCCGCCAGAAAATAATCACTTATTTGTCTGGCAACGGTCCTGATATCATACTCTTTACGGCTTGACAACACCCAATATCTGGACACTTCATCCAGTGCACCGAAAAAGGCCCGTTTGACCACCCAGGGAATCACCTCCGGCTTGAATAAGCCCCTTCTCTGTCCCTCTTCAACGATATTTCCGATAATATCCAAGTACTGGAGAAATCCCTCATTTTTATATTCTTTCATGAATTTGCCGCTTTGCCTCAATTCCACCTGGATGATCTCGGCTGTGTCCGGATGCTTTTCGATGAGTTCCAGATGGGTGAGTGCGAATGTGATCAATTTTTCAGAGGGATCCTCGATCCCTGAAAGCTGCTCCTTCATGTTCAGAAGTACACTCTTCATCTGCTCTTCGAAAAGGCAGATCAGAATGTCGTCTTTGTTATCGAAATAAATATATATGGTGCCGTCCGCCACTCCGGCTTCTTTGGCAATTTCCGATATTTTGGAGTGATAGAAGCCCTTCCTGGCAAAGACCCGAGTGGCTGCGTCGATAATTCGGTAATATTTATCGTTGTCTCTTCGTTTTCCCATCGAATGCCCCTTAGATGAATGACGATTCATTCATAACGGATAGGTACCACCCCGTCACTCCCCTGTCAAGGCTTTTTTTCTGAAACCGGAGGGGTAAGGAATCTTGCTCATCCGCATCCTGACGCATAACATCTTAGATCAATCCAAACCCCTATGTCCTCGCCACAGGAAGTGCTGTTTTGAGGGGACCCGGCTTTGCGTAGAATTCCTCAATAATCTCCTTGACAAAAAAATGGTCCCTGATTTAGATTGCAGAGGCTAAATTCAAAAGTGGAAGGGTGGTGATGTGTTAAAACAAGATCGGTCGGACAGGAGGTTTAGCATTTAACTTCATTATTCTACTCAAGGAGGGGATCCATGCGTAAAATACTGTTTTTTGCAATGGTGGCGTTGGCTGTGGCAGGAATGATCGGATTGGGGCTTCCATCCGGTGCATTGGCAAAAGACATCAAAGTAGGTGCTGTCATCAACCTGACCGGGCCGGCTTCAACATGGGGACAATTCCATGCAAAGGGGCAACAGGACTACTTCCGGTATGTCAATGAAGTCAAAGGCGGAATTGCGGGAAACAAGATCGATTTGACCGTTGTAGACCATGCGTATAAGGTCCCGGAAGCCCTAAAGTTTGTCAAAAAGTTCTGCACTTCCGACAAGATGGATATTCTCGCCACCTGGGACGCGGGGTCCGGGATCATGGCGAAGCCGATCATTCAGAAATATAAAGTCCCCAATATCAATTATTCCACCTACCAGGGCATCCTCAAACCGCCGGTGGCCTATGCATACCTCCCCTTCGGGAGCTATGTGATGGACTGCTATGCCGTGCTGGGGTACATCAAGGCCATCCACAAAGGGAGTGCGCCGCCAAAGGTGGGGCTTCTGACCTACAACAACGCCTACGGCAAATCGATTCATGGCGCAAGCCAGGAATACGCGGCCAAAAACGGCATCGATATCGTCGCCATCGAGCAGTTCCCACCCAAGACCCTGACCCTCAAGACCGAGTTGTTGCGGCTCAAAGAGAAGGGTGCCGAATACATCTTCATGCAGTGCCTCCCTTCGGCCATCATTATGGCCCTTGAGTCCGCTGACCGGGTGCAGTACGATGTCCCCTTCTTTGGGACCTGGACGTCCACAGACCCCGATTTTTTCAAGCGTGGCAAAGGGATCATTCGTGACCGGATGCACATGGAGTTCCCCGGATGCCTGCCGGGCGATGGCACGCCGGGGATCAAGCTCCTCCAAGACCTGTGGAAGAGATATCAAACAGTGGACAAGTTTGACACCGCCTACTGGGAAGGCGTCACCATCGGGGCCATCATGGCCAGGGCCTTTCAGAGAGCGAACGACAAACTGGGAAGAATCGACAGCGAGGCCATCAATGTGGCCCTTGAGACCTTCCAAAACGAGGACTTTGGCGGACTCGTACCCAACATTACCTACACGAAAACCGATCACGGTGCCTCCTTTACTGCCAGAATTATAAAGATCCACGAAAATCAAACCTTTACACCGCTGACCAAATTCTGGAACCCGAAAACAGAGAAGGTAACGCTTCTGAAATGAAAGCCTTTCGCGGGAGTCCGAGCATCTTCAGTTCCGCCCGGCCCGAAGACAGACGGGCCGGGTTGGAAGTGAAGCATCTCACCCTGAAATTCGGCGGCATCACGGCTTTAAGTAAAATCGACATCGCCGTGAGCAGTGGTGAACTGGTGGCCATTATCGGCCCCAACGGGGCGGGAAAGACCAGCCTGCTCAATTGTATCACAGGATATTATAAGCCGCAGGAAGGTCAGATATTCTTTAATGGTGAAGAGGTCACCCATCTATCCACCCATCATTTGACACGGATCGGCATCGGCCGGACCTATCAGAACATTGAGTTGTTCCCCGGCATGACCGTGCTCTCCAATATGTTGCTGGCCCGTCACGTGCACTGCAACTACAACGTGGGGAGGGCCGCCTTTTTTTCAAAGGGCGTGCGTGAGGAGGAAGTCCGCCATCGGCGGGTGCTGGAGGAATTGATCGATTTTCTGGAGATGCAATCCATCCGGAACCAACTGGTGGGCTCTCTTCCTTACGGGATGCGAAAACGGGTCGAACTGGGTCGCGCCCTGGCCTTGGAGCCGAAGCTTTTGGTGTTGGACGAACCGTTTGCCGGTATGACGCTGGAGGAGAAGGAAGATATGGTCCGGTTCTTGTTGGAACTCAACGAAGCCTGGAATCAGACCATGATATTGGTCGAGCACGACATGTCCATCGTCATGAGTATCTCGAGTCGGGTGGCTGTGTTCGATTTCGGTGTCAAGATCGCCGAGGGGTCCCCCGATTTTGTGCAGAACCATCCCCAGGTCATCAAGGCCTATCTCGGGGACACATCCAAAATAGAGTAGCTTTCACCGGGCGTTGAATCGCTGAACAGGAAATGGAAGTGACCGCCAATAAAATCGAGCAGATTGATCAGGAGAGTTTGTCCTCCCTGGGGGATTTCACCCTGCCTCAAATTCTATACAGGCAGGCAGAGAAATTTAAGGACGACAGAATCGCCATTCGAGAAAAGTCCTACGGTATTTGGCACACCTATACTTGGCGGGATTATCTGAGGTACGCCAAATATGTGGCATTGGGGCTTTTGTCACTCGGGCTTAAACGGGGCGAAAATGTGGGGATGATCGTGGACAACGATCCCGAGTGGCTTTTTGCTCAATTGGGGGCCCAGTCCGTGGGGGCGGTGACCTTGACCCTGTTCACATCGGCGGTGGCAAAGGAGCTGGCCGGGGGACTCAGCCGGATTCAGGCGGCCTACGTATTTGCCCAAGATCAGGAACAGGTGGATAAGCTCTTGGCGTGCAGGGAAGATCTGCAATACACACGCCATATCATCTACATCGATCCCACGGGCATGAGAGGATACGGGGACGATCCGTGGTTGATCAGTTTCAGTCAACTGCTGGAGTTGGGAGAGGTACTGGACAAAGAAGTACCGGATCTCTTCCTTAAAGAGCTTTGGGAGGGCAAGCCGGACGATGTGGCCCTCATGCTCATGACGTCCGGCACCACCGGCGTCCCCAAACTGGTCATGCTGGCCCACATGAATTTTACGGACATGGCCGCCAAATGGATCCAGACGGCGCCCATCGGGATCGAAGACAACTGGATTTCCCTCACGCCTACGGCCTGGCTTGTGGATCAGATGTGGGGGACCGGGGTGACGCTGTGCGGTGGTTTGGTCATGAATTTCCCGGAAACCTTCGAGACCGCGGTGGAGGATTTCAGGGAGATCGGCCCCACGGTGATGATCAGTTCCTCCAGGTTCTGGGAGGATTTGGCATCAAAGATCCGCGTGAAGATCGACGATGCAAGCTTTGTCAAGCGGGGTTTGTATAACATGGCTCAGAGGGTGGGCCGAGAGATGGTGGAACTGGAATCCGAGGGAAAACCGATTCCCACGACATTAAGGGCAAAACGGTGGCTTTTTAACCGTATCGTGGCCCAGGCACTCTTGGATCGTGTGGGATGCCTCAATTTCCGTGCCGCCTACACCGGGGGACACCCCATCAGTCCTGATGTGATCAAGTTTTTCCGTGCCAACGGTCTGAACCTGAAACAGTGTTATGGTCTGACTGAGACATGCGGCATATTTCAGGTGCAACCGGACGGGGAGGTCAAACCTGAAACCGTGGGCAAATCGCTCCCCGGCACCGAAGTTCAGATTATGGAAGACCAGGAGGTGCTGGTCAAAAGCGGGTCCAACTTCGTGGGATATTATGAAGACCCGGACGCTACGGCCGAGGCCCTGAGGGACGGCTGGTTCTACACGGGTGATGCGGCCTAATTTGATGAGGACGGTCATCTCCTCATCATCGGAAGGAAGCAAGACATCATGCGCACGGTGGAGGGGGAGGCCTTTTCACCGGATTTTATTGAGACCCGACTCAAATTCAGTCCCTATATCAAAGAGGCGGTCATCTGGGGTGAGGGCCAGGAATATCTGACTGCGTTTATCAATATCGATTTCGGCAATGTCGGCAATTGGGCCGAGGATCGGAAAATACCCTACACCACCTTTACCGATCTATCCCAGCAACCCGCGGTGGAGGAATTGATCCGGGGAGAAGTGGCTGAGGTCAATAAACAGTTGCCCGATCCCATGAAACTGGCCAAGGTCATCCTCCTGTACAAACTCCTCGATGCGGACGATGAGGAACTGACCCGAACCGGAAAGGTCCGGCGAAAGTTTGTCTTCGAGCAGTATAAGGAATTGATCGATGCCATGTATTCCGGACAGACCGAACTCCCCATCAAGGGTCAGGTGCGGTATCGGGATGGAACGGTGGGAACTATAGAGACGACGGTCCATATTCTGACCGTTTAGTCGGCGCTAAGGGGGATAGCCTGATATGGAATTTTTTCTGCAGCTACTCGTAACCGGTCTCTCTTTGGGCTTTTTATATGCGCTCTCGGCATTGGGTTTTGTCATGATCTTCAAATCGAGCAGTGTGCTCAACTTTGCCCATGGAGAGATCATGGCCATTGGTGCCTTCCTCTTTCTGGCCCTTTCCACTTGGGCCGGTCTGCCGATTATTCTGGCATTCGCCCTTACCATGATCGGCAGCTTCGCGCTCGGATTCATCCTGGAGAAATTTTTTCTCCGTCCTCTCATCGGTGAGGACCTGATTCAGGTGATCATGCTGACACTAGGGCTGGCACTCATGTTCAGGGGCCTGTTGCTTTTTATTTTCGGCGGGGATATTCACGATTATCCCCACTTTCTCCCCGATGCCCTTTCCATCCAGTGGGGCGCGATATTTATCCCTCCGGTTAACGTGGCCGCATTCATCATCGGCATCCTCTTTTTGATCCTCTTCGGGCTTTTTTTCAAATATTCATCCCAGGGGATCTACATGCGGTCCGTGGCCGACAATCAGCCGGCCGCCCTCTCCCTGGGGGTCCATGTGCGGCGGGTCTTTGCCTTGTCATGGGCCATCGCCGCTCTGGTGTGTGCCATCAGCGGCATTGTGTTGGGCATCATCAACGGCATCAATGTTCACGAGTTGAGTGCCATCGGCCTCAAGGTGTTTCCCGTGGTGATCCTCGGCGGACTGGACAGTATCGGGGGCGCCATTTTAGGCGGGGTGATCATCGGGCTTCTGGAGACCTTTACCGGAGGTTATATTTCCACTTCCCTGAGAGAAATTATCCCTTACATTGCGCTGGTCATTATTCTCATGGTGAAACCCTACGGGTTGTTTGGACTGGTGGAGATAGAAAGGGTCTAGAGGAACATGCGCAAGCTTCAATTCCATCCCTGCGGCAATTACAAGGTCAGCTACCTTGAGGAACTTTCCATCTTCGGTACCGATTTCGGCCGGCTCTGGATGCTGATCGGTATCGCGCTCCTGTTCGGGGTGATCCCCTTCATCAGCAGTGCCTATCTCCTCTACATATTGAACAGCATCGGTATTTATTCTATTGCCGCGGTGGGGCTGAATCTGCTGATCGGATTCACGGGCCAGATTTCCCTCGGTCACGGGGCATTTTTCGGCGTGGGAGCTTATGCCGGCGCCATCCTGGCCACACGACTGAGTTTCCCCTTCTGGCTGTCCGTCCCCCTCGCAGGGGTTGTGGCTGCGGCCGTGGGCATGATATTCGGACTCCCTTCGGCAAGACTCAAGCACCTCTATCTTTGTATTGCCACCTTGGCCGGGCAGTTCATCGTCGATTACGTATTGGTCCAATGGGAAAGCCTGACCGGCGGGGCCATGGGGATTATTATCCCCGGCGCATCCCTTTTCGGTCTCGATCTGGGTACGGACCGGGCCTTTTTTTATGTGGTGTTCGTCTGTTTTGTTTTGATGACATGGATAGCGGTTAATCTGATTCGGACCCGGGTGGGCCGGGCATTTATCGCCATACGGGATAACGACCGGGCCGCCGAAGGGATGGGGATACCCGTGTTCCCTTACAAACTCCTGTCCTTTGCCATCAGTTCCTTTTATGCGGGGTTTGCAGGGGCCTTGTACGCCTACTACATGATGAGCATCACGCCGGAGCCCTTCAACCTCGGGCTCTCCATCGAGTATGTGGCCATGATCATTATCGGGGGTCTGGGAAGCATCCCCGGGGCTGTTTTTGGGTCCGTATTTATCGTGAGCCTCAACGAGGTGCTCAGTGCTATAACGGAATACCTTATGAATATAGGGGCGTCCACCGGCGCGGCACTGACCATCGCTCCGCTCCGCGAGTTCATTTACGGGCTGGCCATTGTGTTGTTCATCATCTTCGAGCCGAAGGGGATTGCAGAAGTCTGGCGCATCGTACGCTCCAGCTTCAGGCTGTGGCCGTTCTCCTATTAATCAAAGACTGTCAAACGCCAAGGAAGGTGTTGGGGTATGGAAGGTAAGGTTCGTCTTTTGATCAATAACATCAGTGTGGTCTACTCTGATGTGATCCAGGTCCTTAAGGGGGTGTCCCTCACCATCTGGGAGGGACAAATTGTGTCTCTTCTCGGGAGTAACGGGGCCGGCAAGACGACGACACTAAAGGCGATTTCAGGGCTTCTGAAGCCCGAAAATGGAAAGGTGACAGAGGGATCCATTGAATACGATGGTAAACCGGTGCAGAATTCTTCCCCTGAAAAGATTACCCGTAAGGGAATTATTCAAGTCCTGGAAGGCCGGCAGGAATTCAAGTATCTGACGGTGGAAGAGAACTTGCGGGTGGGTACGGCGACCCGGTGGGGGAAACCGTTTCAAAAAGATCTGGAGATGGTGTATCATTATTTCCCGGCACTGTTGGCAAGAAAGAAGTCAATGGCCGGATATTGCAGCGGGGGTGAACTCCAGATGGTGGTGATCGGCCGTGCCCTGATGGCCCATCCGAAACTGTTACTCCTGGACGAACCCTCCCTGGGGTTGGCGCCTCTCCTGGTGAAAGAAATCTTTCAGATCATCAAGCGGATCAACGAGGAGCAGGGCTCGACACTGATGGTGGTGGAACAAAATGCCAATATGGCCCTCCAGATCGCCCATTACGGATACGTCATGGAAAACGGCAAAATCGTTATGGAGAGCAGTGCTGCGGATCTGAGAGAAAATCCGGATGTAAAAGAGTTTTATCTCGGCACAGCCGCTTCGGGGGCACTGAAATCATATAAAAACGTAAAGGCCTATAAACGCCGTAAACGGTGGCTATAAAGCGGACATCGTCAAAGATAGATCCGTGCCCGTCTCGCTGATCTACGGTTCCCCGCTTTCTCGGGGAGTCGACGAATTTGCCCACCATTTTTCGTGCGGGACCTGGATGTAATGGGTTCTACAGATCTCCTTCCTAAAGGGACCTTTCGACAGGAAGGCCCTTTTCAATTCATCAAACCGGACAACTACGCGGCACGATATGAGATGGACCGGTATCAGATAATACGGTCTCCCGAAACGCGAAAACAGATCAGAAGTCCCATCTTCCGGTATATCTCATTTGACGACCCCGAGGCGGTTAAATCCCAATACAAGACCTTAAATGAGATATACCGGAAGATGGGACTTCTGATCCGGTTTTCGCGTTTCGGGAGACCGTATTATCTGATACCGGTCCATCTCATATCCGACACGCTGACATACGTGCGGGCGAAGGTGGAGGAGATCACCCGTATTGTCGGGCTCCACATGAAGAAAAACCTCAGAGAACACCAGCGCATCGGTGTGTTCAGCCCCCAGGATGACCTGATTGTTTATGAACTTTCCCTGCGGTTCAAAGAGCACCAATTTGTGGTGCTGGATACTTCGGAAAAACTCAAGGAACTGAGCGCACCACTCGACCTCGTCATACTCACCAGTGATCCATACGAAGTCGTTCTCATGCAGCTATCCGGTTTACCGAACCCGGAAGCCCTCACAAAAAAACGTCTCGACCGGCACGTGACCTATATCCTGTGGCGGATATATGATGTGTTGAATTCCGACGGGGAGATATTTGTCATTGCCGATCATTTCTCGGGTAAGAGCAATGGCAAGACAGAAGTGCACTTCATGACCGATCGGGAGGCGAAACGGTTCGCCATCTTTACCCACATTTTTGCCACCAAAAAGAAGTATCGAATCAGGGGCCGCCGCGCTGTGGTCAACATTTCTGATTTGCGCAGATATCTAAGCGGTCGCTATGTGGAACAGGATATCGTGGATCAACTCCTCAAAGGACGGACACTCGATGATCTGCCCATGAAGGAAATAGACCGGTTGCCTTATTTTGACACCCCGTTCGCGGGCTGGCCCTTTGCTTTGGAGCAGAAAAAAACGTGGGGGCGGCTGATCTCGACTTTTTTCGATGAGACGTATCTGACGCCCATGCGCCCGGAATCAGTGGAGCAGGACTGGAAAGAACGGATAACCTTTACCGACTATATTCCCGACTGCATGATGGCCTATCTGGGTCGCAAAAAGCCCCTGAAAACCACGCTGGGGGATGTCAAACAGGCCGTCAGGGAATCCAAGCTAAGTGGTTGTCCCATTGAACTGGTGTCCGAATACCGGAATTCCTTCGAGTTCCTCATCAGGACCCTGCGTATCCTCCATGATTTGAAACAGGGGACGCAGCAGGGCCTGCCACAAGTTTATGTCGATCGTCTCAGGCAACCCTTCGAAAGTCGTAACCGGCGGTTTTGTGCACTGGGTCATGTGACGAAACTCATATCCAGACTCAAGCGGCTGGAGCGGATTAGGGCATACCTCAATCCGGACGGCATCGAAGGGCCGAAGACGCGGCTGATTGAAAACCTCGAGGCCCTCACCTTTTTCGGATTTACCGCCGACGAGTTGCGGGAGGTGCTTTTGATCGTGCTGGGGCATACCCATTTCAGCCGCATTATTTCAGGTAAGATGACGGAAAAGACCCTGGAACCGGTTTCAAACAGGGCACAGAAATACAGCCCCCAGGAGGCACTGAATCTCCTGAGGTATTGCCGTTTGATGACCTTCGCAGAGACCAAGGCCGCCGGCCGTAAAGAGCTGACCCCCGTGCAGCTCATGGAGCTGTTCGATCTGTATGAATCCACGGTCAGAGTGATTATCAATAAAGAACTCGATTGGGATCAGCTATTAGACGAGAAGATCACCGCCATGGGCGGGATTCACAATAAGATCGTTCGAAAAGTTCTCATGATGATGGGCTATTTCGAATTTCTTTATGACTGGCCGGAACTGAAACATAAAGGGGAAATGGAAAAGGAGTCGCTCGCCGATTACGATGATGAGAAACTCTCGAGGATTGAAAACGTGCTGCGGCTCATCCGGACGGTGGAGGAATTTGAGAAGATGTATCTCAAATTTGATCCCCTGGAGTTGCCCCGTTTTTACAGGCGGTTCCTGGAGATGGAATTTCACGGTACAGGACATCTTTTCCAGCGCATGAACAGCCGGAATATATTCGTTCTCCTCTGGATCACCGTGAGTTTGGCCAGGGAAAGGGTGATTAATTTCAACCCGATTCTGGCGGAAGTGGAAACGGAAAACATCGAGGAGCGGATCCAAAGAGTGGAGGAAGCGGCGCAAACCATTACTGTCCATTATCTCGATCTGGAGGTGCTCAGCCGGTTTCGTGAGCAATTGGATGTGAGTCGTTCCTCGTTCATCGTGGGGACCGGCTTTCAGATCAGCGTGTCAACGGGGGAGCGCGAGGTCCTGGACATCGGTTACAAAAATATGGGAAAAAATCTGGACACGCTGGAGCATCTCTTAAAACAACTGGCGGATCGACCCGTGGGAGATATTCCCGTATCCGATTTGGAAGCCTTGAACAGGTTGTTCTCTAATCTGGAGACATTTTTCCAGAGTCACATGACGCTGGTTCAGGATGAAGGATCCGCGCTGCCGCTCCCACCCAAGCAGATCGAGTGGTTCGATAGAGCTCGGGCATTGAGGACTGCCCTGAGGAATCGTCTATTGGGGGTCATTTTTCGACCCGATCATCTGTTCACAGACCTCGACCTCTTATTT